>JAJZLD010000370.1 GCA_021803785.1 Pseudomonadota bacterium
CACGCCTGGTTCACTACTTCGGCGCCGCCGTGGACGCGCCGTCGAGCTTGGGTTCGACTTCAAACGCCATGCCCTGCCCGTTCTCACGCGCATAGATGGCCGCGATATTGGCGATCGGCACGTAAAGCATCTGCGCCACACCGCCAAACCGCGCCTGACAGCTCAGGGCTTCGTTATCCAGATTGAACTGGTGGGTCGCGTCCGGTGCGATGTTCAGAACGATCTGCCCGTCACGCACGAACGCTCTCGGCACCCGCACGGTGTCATCAACGACGACTGCAACATGCGGTGTGAAACCGGCATCGACGCACCACTCGTACAGCGCGCGAACCAGGTAAGGCTTGGTGGACGGAATGTTGCTCATTTCAGCAGCTCATCGACAAACAGGGACGCAATCGACATATTTCGGCAATCAGCACGCGCCACCGAACGGAGAGTCCAAGAGCCAAGATACGACCCTGGGCGCATCCCCGAACGCAGCTGCGGGCGCCAGGCGCCGCACGACAGCTGTTACCGGCGCATCGCGCGCTCGGACGGCGTCAATGCGTCAATGAAGCCCTGGCGAGAGAACACGCGCTCGGCATACTTCGCCAGCGGCGCAGCGGTCTTCGGCAGATCGATGCCGTAATGCTCAAGGCGCCACAGCAACGGGGCAATCGCCACGTCGAGCATCGAGAACTCTTCGCCCAGCATGAACTTCTGCTTCACGAACATTGGAGCCAGTTGCACCAGTTGATCGCGAACGTGGGCGCGGTTCTTCTCGACACCCTTGGCGTTCTTTTCCAGCGCTTCGATATGGGAGAAGAGCTCCTGCTCGAGCGAGTGCAGCAGCTGACGCGCCTTGGCACGCATGATCGGGTCAGCCGGCATCAGCTGCGGATGCGGAAAGCGCTCGTCGATGTATTCGTTGATGATGTTCGGCTCATAGAGCACCAGATCGCGATCGACCAGCACAGGCACACGGTTATACGGATTGATAACCGCAATGTCCTCGGGCTTGTTGAACAGGTCGACGTCGATAACCTGGAAGTCCATGCCCTTTTCGTAGAGCACGATCCGGCAGCGGTGGCTGAAGGGGTCCGTCGTACCGGAGTACAGGTTCATCATCGTAGGCAATCCCCGCGAAGTAGTTAAATCAGAAATGGACGACGCGCCGCACTGGCGGCGCGTCGTTCGCACAGCGTAACGACAGGCGCGAGCCCGCCGCCTCTGGCTGGTTTAGTGAACGTCTTTCCAGTAGGCCTTCTTGAGCAGGAAGGACACCAGTGCGAGCAAGGACAGGACGGCAATCACGAAGAAGCCGATCTGCTTGCGCGTCTGCTGGGCCGGCTCGCCCATCCAGACGATGAAGGACACGAGGTCGGCTACGTTCTGGTCGAACTGCGCCTTGTCCATCTTGCCGGGTTTGACCAGTTCGAGCCCTTCAAAGTGCTTCGTCTTATTGCCATGCCCGTCGTCTTTCTCGGCGAATTTCGCGACCTGCTCGCCCTGCAGCTCCCACAGTACATGAGGCATGCCGACGTTCTCGAACACCACATTGTTCCAGCCGGTCGGGCGACTCTCATCGCGGTAGAAGCTGCGCAGATAGGTATAGAGCCAATCAGCGCCACTGCCAAACTCAGATGCACGGGCACGGGCGATAACGGTCAGGTCCGGCGGCACAACGCCAAACCACTGCTTCGCTTCGTCACGTTGCAGCGCAACCCTCATCTGCTCGCCCACCTTGTCGGCGGTAAACATCAGGTTGTCGCGGATCTGGTCCTCGGTTAGCCCAATGTCCTTGAGCCGGTTGTAGCGCAGATAGCTCGCACCGTGGCAGTTCAAGCAGTAGTTGACGAACAGCTTCGCGCCGTTTTGCAGCGACTTGTTTTCAAAGCTGACCGGCGCCTTGTCCAGGTGCAGCTCGGGGCCGCTCGCGAAAGACGCCAGCGGCGCGGCGAAGGCGGCGACCGCCAGCGTGCGCAGGAATTTCATCGTGCGGCTCATTTCCAGGTCACCCTTTCCGGTTCCGGTTTGGTCTTGTCCAACTTCGAGTAGATCGGCATCAGCGCGAAGAACAGGAAGTAGATCACCGTGCAGATCTGGGCCGTCAGGTTGCGGCCCGGGGTCGGGGGCAGTACGCCCAGATAACCCAGGATCACAAAGGCCACGACAAAGATCGCAATCGCAAGCTTCGTCAGCGCGCCCTTGTAGCGGATCGACTTGACCGGGCTCTGATCGAGCCAGGGGAGGAAAGCGAGCACCACGACACCGGCACCCATCATCACGACCCCCCAGAACTTGGCGTCGATGAAGAACATGCCCGGAATCACGATCACGGCGACCGCCGTGGCGATGGCCTTACCCAGCACCGGCGCGCGCAGCAGCGCCCACACCCAGATCGCCGCAACACCTGCTTGCAGCACGATCAGGAAGTCCGAGGTCACCGCACGCAAGATCGAATAGAAGGGCGTGAAGTACCAGACCGGCGCGATATGCGGCGGGGTCTTCAGCGGATCGGCCGGGATGAAGTTGTTGAACTCCAGGAAGTAGCCGCCGCCTTCCGGTGCGAAGAAGATGATCGCGGAGAACACGATCAGGAAGACCGCGACACCGAAGATGTCCTTCACCGTGTAGTACGGGTGGAACGGGATGCCGTCGAGCGGAATGCCGTTGGCGTCTTTCTTCTTCTTGATCTCTACCCCGTCCGGGTTGTTTGAGCCAACTTCGTGCAACGCAACGAGGTGGGCTGCAACCAGCCCTAGAAGCACCAGCGGCACTGCGATGACGTGGAAAGAGAAGAAGCGGTTCAGCGTCGCGTCGCTCACCACGTAGTCACCACGGATGAACACGGACAGATCCGGCCCAATCAGCGGAATCGCGGAGAACAGGTTCACGATCACCTGCGCACCCCAGAAAGACATTTGGCCCCACGGCAGCAGGTAGCCCATGAAGGCTTCGGCCATCAAACACAGGAAGATCAGCGCGCCGAAGATCCACACCAGCTCGCGCGGCTTACGGTAGGAACCGTAGAGCAGGCCGCGGAACATGTGCATGTACACGACGATGAAGAACGCCGAAGCGCCGGTCGAGTGCATGTAGCGGATGATCCAGCCTCCCGGCACGTCCCGCATGATGTACTCGACGCTGGCGAAGGCCACCGGTACGCCGGCCGCATTCAGCGACGCATCCGGCTTGTAGTGCATGACCAGGAAGATACCGGTCACGATCTGAACGCACGATTTGAAGCGGG
>JAJZLD010000046.1 GCA_021803785.1 Pseudomonadota bacterium
CATCCATGCGACATTACGAAGTTGTATTCATCGTCCACCCGGACCAGTCCGAACAGGTGCCGGCGATGATCGAGCGCTACAAGGCGCTCGTGACCCAGCGTGGCGGCCAGATCCATCGTCTTGAAGACTGGGGTCGTCGTCAGCTGGCTTACCCGATCCAGAAGGTTCACAAAGCTCACTACGTCCTGATGAACATCGAGACGGATCAGGAAGCGCTCACCGAACTCGAACATGCGTTCAAGTTCAATGATGCCGTCCTGCGCCACCTCATCATCAAGATGAAGAAGGCCGTCACCGCGCCGTCTCCGATGATGAAGGAAGAGAAGGCCAAGTCGCTGACCCCGGCACCTGCTGCCGACGAAGCCAAGGCCGCCGAAGCCTGAGTTGCCTGACTCCCGGGCCGCCAGGAGGTGATGCGTAACGCTCTGGTTCTAGATGGAGTGATCGCCGAATGCGGCGTACTCCGCAGAACGCCGGCAGGGATGCCGGTCCTCGAATTCAGCCTCGAACATGTCTCACGACAGATCGAAGCCGGGGTTGAGCGGGAAGTGCGATGCGAAGTTTCCGTCCTGGCCTTGGGTGATGCCGCGCTGTCCGCGCAGGCTCGCCGCCCGGGCGACAAGGTGAGGCTCACCGGATTTCTCGCAGCGCGTAGCGCGCGGCACAAAGGTCTGGTGATGCATGTGAATACGATCGAAATTTTGGAAGGGAACTGAAATGGCTTTCAGGCCGAAGAAAAAAGATGACAAGAAGGGCGGCAACCGCCGCGGCGGGCTCTTCAAGCGTCGCAAGTTCTGCCGCTTCACGGCAGAAAAAGTCGAGATGATCGACTACAAGGACGTCGACGTCCTCAAAGAATTTGTGACCGAAACCGGCAAGATCATGCCGGCCCGTATCACCGGTACCAAGGCCGGCTATCAGCGTCAGTTGCAGACGGCTATCAAGCGCGCCCGTTTCCTGGCCCTGCTGCCGTTCTGCGACCTGCACGACTAATCGGGCCGAAGAGGAATTACCATGCAAATCATTCTGCTCGAAAAGGTCATTAACCTCGGCAACCTCGGCGATGTCGTCAAGGTTAAGGACGGTTACGCCCGTAACTTCCTGATCCCGAACGGCAAGGCCAAGCGCGCTACCGCTGACAACCTGGCTGCCTTCGAAGCCAAGCGCGCTGAACTTGAACGTGTTGCTGCCGAGAAGCTGGCTGCTGCTCAGGAACTCGCCGCCAAGCTGGACGGCACCACCGTTCAGATCGTTCGCAAGGCGGGTGTCGATGGCCGTCTGTTCGGCTCTGTCACCAACGCCGATGTCGCCGAAGCGCTCAACGCACAAGGCTTCTCGGTTGAGAAGGCCGCGGTTCGCATGCCGCTCGGCCCGATCAAGGCTATCGGCGACTACGCGCTGCAAGTCACGCTGCACACCGATGTGCTGGTTAACGTGACGGTATCGGTGCTCGGCGAGAACTAAGCCGACCCCGCTGCTGCATGTGAAACGGCCCGCTGTTGCGGGCCGTTTTCTTTTGAGCCTCTTTTGAGCGCGGTGTCGGCCGTCTGGCCGACACGCAGCGTTCAGTGCAGCTTGATGCGTGGATTGCGCATACGGTCGATGGCCTCGACCCAGGTCGCCAGCCAGGTGCGAAACATGCCGTTGATCGCGACCTGATGCTTCTTGTAGAGCGACCAATACATCCACTTGGCGAACATGCCCTCAATGAACACGCCGCCGCTGGCCACACGCCCCATTAGGCTGCCCACCGTGCTGTATTCGCCAAGCGAAACCAGCGAACCATGGTCGTGGTAGCGGAAGGGCAGGCCTGGCTTGCCGGCCAGCACCCGCGGAATGGTCTTGGCGAGTAGCAGCGCTTGCTGATGTGCGGCCTGGGCGCGCGGAGGGACCATCGTCTGACCGCTGTCGTCCATCGGGCACGCAGCGCAATCGCCTATTGCGTAGATCGACGGGTCGCGCGTAGTGCGCAAGGTGCGATCGACCACCAGCTGGTTGATCCGGTTAGTTTCAAGCCCATCGATCTCGCGCAAAAAATCCGGTGCCTTGATCCCCGCGGCCCACACCGTCAGGCCGCTCGGGATGAACTTGCCGCTGCCCATCCGTACGCCCTCGGCGCTGACCTCAACAACCTTCTCGTTCGTGTGTAGATCAATGTCGAGCTTGCGTAGCTCTCGCGAAACGGCCGAGGACACGCGCTCGGGCAGCAGTGGGAGGATCCGTGGTGCTGCGTCGACGATCGAGATCTTCAGGTCGCGTTCCGGATGCAGGTTCTCCAGCCCGAAGCTCGCCATGATGCGGGCGGTCATATGCAGCTCTGCGGCGAGTTCCACGCCCGTCGCGCCGCCGCCGATGATCGCCACGGTGAATCGGCCTTGGCCTGCAGCCGGGCCGCCTGCCTGCGCGCGGATCGAGGCGTCGATCAGTTTGCGGTGGAAGTGCAGCGCGGCGGCGGGTGAGTCCAGCATGATGCTGTGCTCGCGCGCGCCCGGCGTGCCAAAGTCGTTGGTCTGGCTGCCCAGCGCGAATACGAGCGTGTCGTAGGGCAGGCTTGATTCCGGCAGCAGAATCTCGCCTTCAAGCGAGCGTACGGGCGCCAGCCGGATCTGCTTGCTGGCTCGATCGAGCCCGGTGAATTCACCCTGCCGGAAACGGAAGTGGTGACGCCGACCGAGCGCAAGGTATTCGATCTCGTCTGCATGGCTGTCGAGCGTGCCTGCCGCAACCTGATGCAGTAGCGGCTTCCAGACGTGCGTGCGGCCGCGGTCGACGAGGGTGATGTCTGCCTTGCCGGGCTTGCCGAGGCAGTCGCCGAGTTTGACCGCCAGTTCGAGTCCGCCTGCGCCGCCACCGACGATGATGATGCGATGGCGCGGTGTTGCGTCAGCCTGTGTCACGTGTGAATCTCCGGTGCAGCTCAAGGACCGGGGACTCTAGCGACAATGCGCTAGGGGCGACAATCGAATTTCATGATTGACGCATCGGCCGCCCCTATGTCGCGGAAACCCGCGTGACAGCGGGCGTTCAGAGCAGTACGAGATTGTCGCGGTGGATCAGCTCAGGCTCGTCGACATAGCCGAGAATGCTCTCGATCTCATGGCTGGCGTGGCGGGCAATACGGTTTGCCTCACGGCTGGCGTAGTTCGTCAGCCCGCGTGCCAGCGCGCGGCCATCGGGACCCACGCAGGCGACTACGGCGCCGCGGCCAAATTCCCCCTCAACCGAAACCACGCCGACTGGAAGCAAGCTGCGACCGGTCTCGAGCGCGCGCACAGCTCCTGCGTCGAGATGGAACGTGCCGGCGAGCTGAAGATGATCCGCCAGCCATTGTTTGCGGGCTGCCAGCGGCGAGCTCGATGCATAGAGCAGTGTCCCCAGCAATTCACCCTTGGCGAGCCGCAGCAGCGCGTCGGTCTCACGACCGCTGGCGATGCAGGTGTGCGTACCGCTGCGTGCCCCGCGCTGCGCAGCGCGAATCTTGGTGATCATGCCGCCGCGCGAGATACCGGTGCCGGCGCCGCCAGCCATCGCTTCGAGCGACGCGTCTTCGGCGCGAGCCTCGGCCACCAGCGTGGCATCCGGGTCTTTACGTGGGTCGGCGGTGTAGAGGCCTTGCTGGTCGGTCAGGATGATCAGCGCGTCGGCTTCGATCAGGTTGGCGACCAGGGCACCGAGGGTGTCGTTGTCGCCAAACTTGATCTCGTCGGTGACGACCGTGTCGTTCTCGTTGATGATCGGAACCACGCCGAGATCCAGCAGCGTCAGCAGGGTCGAACGTGCATTGAGATAGCGTGTGCGATCGGCGAGATCTTCGTGCGTTAGCAGCACTTGGGCAGTTTTCAGGCCATGGGCTGAAAAGATGCCCTCGTAGGCTTGCGCGAGGCCCATTTGCCCCACCGCGGCAGCCGCTTGCAGCGCATGCGTCTCGTGCGGGCGGGTCGTCCAGCCCAGGCGTTGCATGCCGGCTGCAATCGCGCCGGAAGATACCAGCACGATCTGTCGGCCTTCGCGACGGAGCGCCGCGATTTGGCGTGCCCAGTCTTCAAGGGCGGCGAGCGCGAGCCCGCGCCCGTTGTCCGTCACCAGTGCGCTGCCGACTTTCACAACCAGCCGGCGGGCTTCGCGGATCTGCTCGCGCATTGCTTACTTGTCCCCGTCTTCGTCTGTTTCGTCTTCGCTGTCGTCGCCCTCCACCGCCGCGGCGAGGATTTCCTCATCGGAGGGGCCGACCGGTTCGGCAGGAAGGCCTTCCTCGTCGTCAGCGAACCCTGGCTTTGGTTGGGCGTCTAGGAAATCCTGAATCGCCAGCACCAGCGAGCGGCAGTTTTCTCCGTTGATCGCTGCAATCGCAAACCAGCGCTCGACGGGACCGTAGGCTTCGAGGAAGGCTTTGACGCGCGCCTCGCGCTCTTCCTCGTCGATCAGGTCGATCTTGTTGATGATCAGCCAACGCGGTTTGGCTGCGAGTGCCGGGTCGTACTTCTCAAGTTCCCCAACGATCGCCTTCGCTTCACGAACCGGGTCAGCCTCCGGTGAAAAGGGGGCAATGTCGACCAGGTGCAGTAGCAGATTCGTGCGTGTCAGGTGCCGCAGGAAACGATGTCCAAGCCCTGCGCCGTCAGCTGCACCCTCGATCAGGCCCGGGACGTCTGCGATTACAAAGCTGCGCCCCTCGTCGGTCCTCACCACGCCCAGGTTCGGATGCAGCGTGGTGAACGGGTAATCGGCCACCTTCGGCTTGGCCGCAGAGACAGCTCGGATAAACGTCGATTTGCCGGCATTCGGCATGCCGAGCAGGCCCACATCGGCAAGCACCTTGAGTTCAAGATGCAGGCTGCGGCGCTCGCCGGGAGTGCCCATTGTTTTCTTGCGCGGCGCGCGGTTGGTGGCGGTCTTGAAATGCAGATTGCCCAAGCCGCCGCGTCCGCCGCGGGCGATCACCACCCGCTTGCCGTCGCGGTTCATGTCGGCGATGCGCTCGCCGGTCTCCAGGTCGGTGATGATCGTTCCGACGGGCATGCGCAGGACGATGTCCTTGCCGCCCTTGCCAAAGCAATCCTTGCTGCCGCCGTTCTCGCCACGCTCTGCGCGAAAGGTGCGGGTGAAGCGGTAGTCGATCAGCGTGTTCACATTGCGATCGGCCACCGCGATGACGTGGCCGCCGTGGCCGCCGTCGCCGCCATCTGGCCCGCCCTTAGGAATGTACTTCTCGCGGCGGAAGGAGGCCATACCATTGCCACCATCGCCGGCGAGCACATCAATGCGGGCTTCGTCGAAAAATTTCATGCGTTTCTCCTTGCACCGCAGACAGGCGGTCGCACCTTGAAGATGCGATCGCCTCTCTGCAGTGATTGTGCGCCATCAGAAATGAAAAAGCCCTATCACGCGGATAGGGCTTTTGCTTGCCGACAGCGATGATTACTGCTGGGCGGGCACCACGGTGATGGTGCGGCGGCGGTTCGCGCCCTTGACTACGAACTGAACGACGCCGTCGATCTTCGCAAAGAGAGTGTGATCCTTGCCGATGCCGACGTTATCACCCGGGTGGTATTCGGTGCCGCGCTGACGAACGAGGATGTTGCCAGCCAGCACGAACTGACCGCCATAGCGCTTGACGCCAAGGCGTTTCGATTCTGAGTCGCGGCCGTTACGTGAACTGCCGCCGGCTTTTTTGTGTGCCATGTGCGTGACTCCCCGTTATCAGGCCGAGATCGCTTCGATGCGAAGCTCGGTGTAGTTCTGACGATGCCCCTGGTGCTTCTGGTAGTGTTTGCGACGGCGCATCTTGAAAATCGTGACCTTGTCGTGACGGCCTTGAGCGATGACGGTGGCCTTCACGGCCGCACCAGCAACCACAGGCGTGCCGATCTTGACCGACTCGCCTTCACCCACGGCCAGAACCTGATCCAGGGTGATCTCAGCGCCAACGTCCGCAGGTATCTGTTCTACCTTGATCTTTTGGCCGGCGGACACGCGATACTGCTTGCCCCCGGTTTTTACGACCGCGTACATGTTGACTCCGTTCTTTTCGAACAATTACGTGTAAAAGCTCGAGATTTTAACTTTTTGCGAAAGCTAAGTCAAGGTTGTTAGCCGGTTTTTCCTTGTGGGCCGAAGTGTACGCCTTGACTCGCCGGCCGCCGCTTTCTAGCATTGCGTCTTTTGTCACGCACGGCCGCACCTTGTCGACCCAAGAACTCTACGCGCCGATTGCTGCCGATATGGCTGCGGTTGATGGCGTGATTCGTCAGCGCCTTCATTCCGATGTAGTGCTCATCCGGCAGGTGGCCGAGTACATCATCGCAGCGGGTGGCAAGCGATTGCGTCCGGCTTTGCTCCTCTTCGTGGCCAATGCGCTTGGCTATCGAGGAACTCATCATCACGAACTGGCGGCGGTAGTCGAATTTATTCACACCGCGACATTGCTTCATGACGACGTCGTGGACGAGTCGACATTGCGTCGTGGCAACAGCACCGCCAACGCGATGTTTGGTAACGCCGCTGCGGTGCTGGTGGGCGATTTTCTGTATTCGCGAGCCTTCCAGATGATGGTGGGCGTGGACGACATGCGCGTGATGCGGGTGTTGGCAGATGCGACCAACGTCATCGCGGAGGGGGAGGTGCTTCAACTCCTCAATGTCCACAATGTGGATGTGACGGTCGAAGACTATCTTCGAGTGATTCGCTACAAGACTGCGATGCTGTTTGAGGCTGCTGCTCGGCTCGGCGCAATCCTGGGCGGGTTGGATGAGGCCGGGCAGGAGTCGCTGGCAAGCTTTGGTCGCCACATCGGCACCGCGTTCCAGTTGGTGGATGATGTGCTCGACTACTCCGGTGACGAGGCTCATACCGGCAAGCATGTTGGCGACGATCTTGCTGAGGGCAAGCCGACATTGCCCCTGATTCATGTGATGCGCCATGGATCGCAGGAACACGCCGACGCGGTGCGCCATGCGATCACCGAAGGGGGGCGCGAATCCTACCCTGCAGTGATGGCGGCAATCCGCGCCACTGATGCGCTGGAGCGCACGCGCCAAGCGGCCGTGGAGGAGGTTGCGCTGGCAAAAGCGGGTCTTGTTGCATTACCCCCTTCACATTTCAAAGATTCGCTGCTACAATTATCGGACTTTGCAGTTGCGAGAGATCACTGATCATTCGCAGCAAAAAACGGGGTGTAGCTTAGCCTGGTAGAGCGCTACGTTCGGGACGTAGAGGCCGGAGGTTCGAATCCTCTCACCCCGACCAGGAATCCATACAAAAAGCCCAAGTGAATCAAGCACTTGGGCTTTTTTGCTTTTGATCGGCATTCATGTCGTTTCAAAGCAAATTTCCTGGGCCGGTGTCCCAAATTTGTCCCAAGGCTCCACATGGGCATGAATGGCTGCGCTGAGGCGGCGCTGGCTTAGCCTTTGACAGCCCGGAAATTGCTCGCTACTGTCATGCACAACCATGTGCATGCTGCCCTACCTTCGAGCCCCCAAGCAGGCCCGCCAGATTGTGCGAGCGCTGGCTATGGACATAGGCTGGCGGTTCACGGCAGTTGGCGCATTGCTCGCCGTGCTCATGTTTTGGGTCGTCCCGCATGCACCTGATTCGATCTCGGCGTCCCTGACGCAGCTCATGGGAAGCTGGGTGATGGCTTGCATTCTTGGCACGCTGGCCGCGATCTTTTGTGCCTGGGTGCCGGCACACGACGAGCTGATCAGCCGCAAGAACGAGCCCTACTACCAGGGCATTCGCGTCCGCTGGGCTGCGTGGGTCGATGAGTTCGCCTCCGCCCCACTTCTCCGGGCTACCCCACCGCGCCGCGCCCGCCATCGCTGAACTTGCGTCGCAGCGCGCACTTGCGCTGCCATGGCGACTCTGTCGCCCAACGCTTCGCGATGGTGAAGAAGATGACCAAACACGCAGCCACCCAGACTGGTGGCGTACCTACCTGCCTTAACATTGAAAAAGTGTCGGCCATGATCGGCAAGACTGAGACCACGATCCGGACTTGCGCGACCAACGAGAAATACAAACACCTGATCCCCAAGCCGTTCAAGATGCCGCACAGCAGGCGCTTGTGTTGGTGGGAGCATGAGGTTCTGGCCTGGATTGAATCCAACCGCCCTGCGGAGCCACCACCGGTGAAGCGGCCGCGCGGGCGCCCGACCAAAGTGGAACAACTGGCCCGAGAACGCTGGGCCGAAACCGCCAAAGCGCGGCGGGATGCCGAAGGGGGTTCGAAGTGAGCCCCCAAATGCAACCCCATTTCAGCAGTGCAAACGCTACGACCTCGCTGCCTCGCGCAACGCGCAAGCTGCTCGAGACCGGCGTCGCGATTCAGATGCAGCCGCCGAGCAAGCAGGACTTCATGTTCTGCCACTCCATCCTGGCGCAGCTTTGCCTGCCCAGGGTCAGGATCGACGGTCGCGAGTTTCATCAGCGCTCAGGCGCGGCGTGGATCAGCCTCCAGGCAGGCATGCTCGACGAAGGTGCGGGGCCGGTCTGGCAGCCCGTGCCTCACGGCGTGATGGCCCGCCTGCTGCTCATGTGCATCTGCACTTACGCCGTGCGCTACCGCAAGCACGATATCGACGTTGAGGACAGGGCCGCAGGCTTGCTCAAACGCCTCCAGTACGACTTGCAGGGCTGGCGATACAGCACGCTACGCCAGCAGCTGCACGCCTGGGCCGCGTGCCGACTGCAGCTGGGCTTTCAAGGGCATACGGTGAACAGTCAGCCCATCCACCAGTTCGATGCGTGGCTACCTCGCGCATCCGGCGCCGACGGCCGATGGCCCAAGGTGCTGCAGCTCAGCCAGGAGTTCTATACAGAGATCGTCGAGCACGGCGTGCCGCTGGACCGGCGAGCTGTTACCGCCCTCAAGGGATCCACCCTGGCCTTGGACATCTACGTCTGGCTGGCCTACCGCCTGCATCAAGTCGGTCGACACTCGGTCCATGTGTCTTGGCTGGCCTTGATGCGGCAATTTGCGCACTCCCCGACAGGACGCCATGCCGTGCAGACTTTCCAGCGCTGCTTTCTCCATGCACTGCGGCAGGCCTTGGTGGTCTACCCCGGCGCGCGAGTCACGCTCTCCGAAGGCGGCATCAACCTGCTTCACTCGCAGCCGCCCATCCCCAGGTCGGCCCTCAATGCGCTGAAAAAGGAAGCCGGAACACAGGGAGGCCCCCATGGATGAACGAGTCGAAGCCCTCAAAGCCAAGCTGCTGCATGCCACGGCCCTGGTGAAGGCGTTGATGCCCTCCCCTGCGAGACGAACCGGGCGCTCCGCCAACACGGAGCACGACTACCTGAGGTTGGGGCAGCTCTTGCTGCATCGCGCCAAGAGCCACCCGAATGGGCTCGTCGGCGCGGTGACGGACACACGCCGACCGACGACCTTTCAAAAGCGCTTAGCCGCCCTGGCCTTCACGCTGCAGAAACAACACCTGGAGCTGCTGGATCGCATCATCCGGCCGGTGGAGCCGCTGCTGTTGGACAGCTTGATCCAGACTGCTGAACAACTGCTGGCTGCTTTGACGGCGCTGCAAACGCTTCGCCAGCAAGGGCTGCGTGGCCCACGCGCTCGGCGAAGGAGCAAGCGCCAAACACTTTCTGGGCTACCAGCTGACTGGCGCGAACAGCTGTGCCTCCGCGGCCGTGAAGGGCGCTACGGCGCGGCGTTGCTTGTGGCTGCGTTGAGCGGGTGTCGCCCTGCAGAGTTGGTGGCGGGGGTCAGGGTTTGGCGCGCGCTGGGTGGAGCATCCCAAGAACCCGCTCTCCACGTCGAGGTCAAAGGCGCCAAGGTCAAGCGCGAGCAAGGGCAACCGCTTCGCCGCCTGACGTACTCCGCCGAAGACCCGCACCCCTTGCTGCAGATGCTCATGGCGCTCGCCCCCGCAACGCCTGACGCCCCGCTTGTCGTCCAAGTTGAAAGCGCCGGCAACTTCTCAGCGGAGGTTCAGCGTTTGGCAGCGTGCTTGTGGCCTTCGCACCCGGACACCGTGACGGCGTATTGCCTCAGGCACCAATGGGGGGCGGATGCCAAGCGGAACGGAGACGCAGACGCGGTCAGCCGGGGGCTGGGCCACCTATCCCGAAAGACTCAGAGGGTCTACGGCACCGCGTCACAAGGCAAACCGGCGCATCGGCTGAAGCCACTGCGTATCGAGGCAGAGAGACCGGTCAAAGGCACAGCGCCTGAAGTGGCGCCTACCGATCCCGACGAACCGGAATCCGCAAGCTGATCCAACAGGGCCAATTGGGGTAAACATCGAGTTATTGGGGCAATGGAGATCAAACATACCCCAATTTGCAGTAGCATTACCCCATTCTTCCTCGTCCGGAGGCTGCTGCATGCAATCACTCTCGCCAGACTACCTCGCCCGGCTGCGCTTTGACGCGCAGCAGCTGGCGACGCTGCGCGCTTTGGGTGAGTACAGGGGCAAGCAGCAGCTCTTCGTGGCGCAGTCGCCGGAGGTCTTGAACGACCTGCGGCAAGTGGCAGTGGTCGAGTCCACCGAGTCGTCGAACCGCCTGGAAGGCGTGGTCGTCGCCGCGCACCGGCTCAAGTCACTGGTGCTCAAGAATTCCACGCCGCAAAGCCGTTCAGAGCAAGAGGTGGCAGGCTACCGCGATGCCCTCGGTCTGATCCATGAGAGCGGCAAGCTGATGCCGTTTTCCGAAGGTACGGTCCTGCAACTGCACGGCATGCTGTACCGCTACATGCCGCAACCAGGCGGGCACTGGAAGGCCACCAACAACGACATCGTCGAGCGTCACCCCGATGGCAGCTCACGCATCCGCTTTCGTCCGGTTGCCGCGCACCTCACGCCCATCGCGATGGCGGACCTGATCGCGCGCTACCGATTGGCTTTGGATCAACACTTGGCAGACCCCTTGGTGCTGGTGCCGCTGGCCATCCTCGACTTCCTGTGCATCCACCCTTTCCCCGATGGCAACGGCCGCATGGCACGGCTGCTGACCCAGCAACTGCTCTATCACTTCGACTACGCGGTAGGCCGCTTCATCAGTCTGGAGCGCATTTTCGAAGAATCGAGAGAGAGCTATTACGAAACGCTGGAGGCCAGCTCGCAAGGCTGGCATGAGGGTGAGCACAACATCACCCCGTGGCTGGACTACTTCTGGGGTGCGTTGCTGCGCGCGTACAAGGAATTCGAAGAGCGCGTGGGCACCATCGAGCGAGGCCGTGGTGCCAAGGGCGACCGCGTTCGCTCTGAAATTCTCAAACGCCAACTGCCGTTCTCGATCTCGGAGATTGAGGAGGCCTGCCCCGGCATCAGCCGCGACATGGTGCGCGTCGTCTTGCGCGCCATGAAAGCCGAAGGGCTGATCGCGCCCACGGGCAAAGGCCGCGCGGCCAAGTGGGAACAGATACCGCAAGCTATCGGGCCAGCCACTGCTGCCCAGCCCAATTCATCAGGGCCCTATTCATCAGGAACAACGCCATGAACCCCATCGAACAACAATTCTTCAACGACCTCGAAAAAAAGCTCTGGACCGCCGCCGACAAGCTGCGCTCCAACCTGGACGCTGCCGTGTACAAGCACGTGGTGCTGGGCCTGATCTTTCTGAAATACGTCTCCGACGCCTTCGAAGAACGGCAGAAAGAGCTGCGCGAGCAGTTCCAGAACCCCGACCATGATTACTACATGGCCCCGGAAGACTACGCCGACGATTACGAGGGCTATATCGCCGCTGAGCTGGAAGTGCGCGACTACTACACCGAGAAAAACGTGTTCTGGGTGCCGTTGGAAGCCCGCTGGCAAACCCTGCGCGATTGCGCCCAACTGCCGCCCAAGGCCCCGCTGCCCTGGAACAAACCCGGCAAGGATGAACCGGAAGAAATGCGCAGCGTCGGCTGGCTGATCGACAACGCCATGGAAGCCATCGAGCGCGAGAACGAGAAAAAGCTCAAGAACGTACTGAACAAGGACTTCGCCCGCACCCAGATCGACAGCCACAAGCTGGCCGACCTGATCGCCCACTTCTCGGACACCGACTTCAACCGCAAGGACTACAACGGCCAGCCGTTGAACCTGAAAAGCAAAGACATCCTCGGCCACGTCTACGAATACTTCCTCGGCCAGTTCGCCCTGGCCGAAGGCAAAAAGGGCGGCCAGTACTACACACCCAAAAGCATCGTCACCCTCATCGTCGAAATGCTCCAACCCTTCAAGGGCCGCGTGTACGACCCGGCCATGGGCTCGGGCGGCTTCTTTGTGCAGAGCGAGGAATTCATCGAACAGCACGGCGGCAAGGTGGCCAATGGCAAAACCGGCCAGATCAGCGTCTACGGGCAGGAAAGCAACCCCACCACCTGGCGCCTGGCCGCCATGAACATGGCCATACGCGGCATCGACTTCAACTTTGGCGGCGCACCGGGCGACACCCTGCTCAACGACCTGCACCCCGACCTGCGCGCCGACTTCGTCATGGCCAACCCGCCCTTCAACATGAAGGAATGGTGGAATGAAAAATTGGCCAGCGACCCGCGCTGGATCGCTGGCACGCCGCCGCAGGGCAATGCCAACTTCGCCTGGCTGCAGCACATGCTCTACCACCTGGCACCAACGGGCAGCATGGCCCTGCTGCTGGCCAATGGCTCGATGAGTTCCAACACCAATAACGAAGGCGAAATCCGCAAAAAGCTGATCGAGGACGACTACGTGGAATGCATGGTCGCGCTGCCCGGCCAGCTCTTCACCAACACCCAAATCCCCGCCTGTATCTGGTTTTTAACCAAAGACAAACGCAACGGCCTGGCGCTCAACAAAACCAAACGCGACCGGCGCGGCCAGTTCCTGTTCATCGACGCCCGCCAGCTCGGCTACATGAAAGACCGTGTGCTGCGCGATTTCACGGTGGAGGACATCAAGCAGATCGCCGACACCTTCCACGCGTGGCAACTGGGTGAAGGCTATGAGGACGTGCCGGGCTTTTGCTATTCAGCCTCGCTGGACGACATCCGCAAGCACGAGCATGTGCTGACGCCGGGGCGCTACGTGGGCGCTGAGGAGCAGGAAGAGGATGGCGAAGCCTTCGCCGACAAGATGGCGCGGCTGACGACGCAGTTGGCGGAGCAGTTCGCGGAGAGCGCCAGGCTGGAGGGGGAGATCAAGAAGAACTTGGCGGGGTTGGGTTATGAGTTTTGAGTCGCTAAACCGGCAGCTTGCCGAAGTCGCTCTCATTACGAGTGGCAAGCGCCCAGAATCGGTTACCAAGGAAAAGACTGGATCACATCAAATACCCGTTATCGGTGGAGGCGGCGAATCTGGATTCACCGAGAAGAGCCTTTACTCTGAAGAAATATTAATCACCGGCCGAGTGGGCACCTTAGGTAAGCTGTTTTCGCCGAAAGGCCCCTGTTGGCCATCTGACAATGCATTAGTTATCCGTCCACGGGACAGTCTTGTGCATTTTCAGTATCTACGGTATGCGCTAGGTAGCGTAATTTCATCGGCAATAGGCATGAATCGTGGTGCTGCCAATCCGCTCATCACACAAAGCGATCTTGGCAGGCTGGAAATTCCCCTTCCAGAAAAATCGACTCAATCACTGATTGCGACGGTGTTGGGGCGACTCGACGACAAAATCGACCTCAACCGCCGCATCAACCAAACCCTCGAAGCCATGGCGCAAGCCATCTTCAAATCGTGGTTTGTCGATTTCGACCCCGTCAAAGCCAAAATCGCCGCCAAACAAGCAGGCCGCGACCCGCTGCGCGCCGCCATTAGCGCCATCAGCGGCAAACCCGACTTTGAGCTCGACGCTCTGCCGCCCGAGCACTACGCCCAACTCGCCGCCACCGCCGCGCTGTTTCCAGATGAGATGGAAGAGTCCGAGTTGGGGGAGATTCCGAAGGGATGGTCGTGCGGTGGGCTTGGAGATATTTGCAGCTTTACGGCGGGCAGCGCGTTCAAACCGGAACACCAGGGCAGCACAGAGGGGGACTATCCGTTCATCAAGGTGAGCGATATGAACCTTGCGGGCAACGAAGTCTTCATTCAATCGGCTAACAACTACGTCAGCAAATCTCAACAGTCTGAGATGAAGGCGAAGTTGCACCCCGTGGGGGCGACTGTTTTCGCCAAGATCGGGGTAGCACTGATTTCGAATCGCCGGAGACTGCTGACTTCCCCGACCATCATTGACAACAACTTGATGTCAGCCAGTCCCGTTGCAGGTAAATGCGGGCAGTACTTTTTGTATTCGCTGCTCAGCACACTCGACTTCAATACCTTGGTCTCGGGCACCGCCCTGCCGTACATCAACGTTTCCGATCTTAAGAAGATACCCATTGTGCAGCTACCGTCCGAAGCTTGCCGTGCTTTTGAGGCGAAGGCGTCCTCGATTTTCTCAATGATGCAGACGCTGGCAGCTCAGAGCTCAACCCTCGCGACGACTCGAGATGTATTGCTCCCTAAGTTGCTGTCAGGGGAAATTGAAGCATCTGAAACATTTGAGGGCTGACCATGGATTTTTGGCGCCCGAAATATCACGAATATCTCAACTCCGAAGGGGATGTGGACATCATTGGCTCCACCTTCCAGCGGAGCAGAATATTGAGAGAGCTAGAGCCGGAAACATATCAATTGTCTTTTGAGGTGTAGTGTT
>JAJZLD010000371.1 GCA_021803785.1 Pseudomonadota bacterium
ATACTGTTTGCCGATCAAGGTTCTGAGTTTGAACAACCGCTATCTAGGCATGGTTCGCCAGTGGCAGCAGTTCTTCCACGGTAATCGGTATTCTGAGTCCTACATGGATTCGCTACCTGATTTCGCCAAGCTTGCCGAGGCCTACGGGCATGTCGGCATCCGCGTCGAGAAGCCGGGTGATGTGGAAGGCGCCATCCGAGAGGCGTTCAGCCGGAAGAACGATCTGGTCTTCCTGGATTTCCAGGTGGACCCGACCGAAAACGTGTTCCCGATGGTTCAGGGCGGCAAGGGTCTCACCGAGATGATCCTGTCGTCCGAGGATCTGTAACACCCGCGCACCGTTAGAACGGGGTGCCGCTCAACCGCGGCGGCACCCGCCCAGCGCGCTTACCGGCATGCTGGGCGGCGGAAGGTCACCTGAGGGCTTTCTGTGGCCGGACTGCAGTGTGCTCACAAGCAGGCAACACTTATGAGACACGTCATTTCATTGCTGATCGAAAACGAGGCCGGCGCGCTTTCGCGCGTGTCCGGGCTGTTTTCTGCGCGTGGCTACAACATCGAGTCGCTGACCGTAGCGCCGACCGAAGATCCCTCGCTTTCGCGAATGACGATCGTGACGTCGGGTTCGGATGACATCATCGAGCAGATCACCAAGCAGCTCAACAAGCTGATCGACGTAGTCAAGGTGGTCGATATTTCCGAAGCTGCGCATATCGAACGCGAGCTTATGCTGGTCAAGGTGCGAGCGACGGGCAAGGATCGCGAAGAGATGAAGCGCATGACGGAAATCTTCCGCGGCCGCATCATCGATGTGACTGATTCGAGCTACGTGATCGAGCTGACTGGTACGCAGGACAAGCTCAATTCCTTTGTCGGCGCGATTGATCGTGACCTGATTCTGGAAACGGTGCGCTCCGGCGTTTGCGGCATCGGCCGCGGCGACCGCGTGCTTAAGATCTGATTTGCCCTATCTACACGCTATTCAAGGAAATGCCATGAAGGTTTACTACGACAAGGACGCCGACCTCTCGCTGATCAAGGGCAAGCAGGTCACTATTGTGGGCTATGGCTCGCAAGGCCACGCGCACGCGCAGAACCTGCGCGATTCGGGTGTCAATGTGACGGTCGGTCTGCGCAAGAATGGTGCATCGTGGGCCAAGGCTGCTGGCGCTGGACTGAAGGTTGCCGAAGTGGCGGATGCGGTCAAGGGCGCGGATGTGGTCATGATCCTGCTGCCGGACGAGAACATCCCGGAGGTTTACAAGAACGACGTTGAGCCGAACATCAAGCAGGGTGCCACGCTGGCCTTTGCGCACGGCTTCAACGTGCATTACAACCAGGTCGTGCCGCGTGCTGATCTGGATGTGATCATGGTTGCGCCCAAGGGTCCGGGCCATACCGTGCGATCCGAGTACCTGAAGGGTGGCGGCGTACCGTCGCTGATCGCGGTGCATCAGGACAAGTCGGGCAAGGCTCGCGATATCGCCCTGTCCTACGCTGCAGCTAACGGTGGTACCAAGGGTGGTGTGATCGAGACCAGCTTCCGCGAAGAAACCGAGACGGATCTCTTCGGCGAGCAGGCCGTGCTGTGCGGCGGCGCCGTTGAACTCGTGAAGATGGGCTTCGAAACCCTTGTCGAGGCTGGCTATGCGCCGGAGATGGCCTACTTCGAGTGCCTGCACGAGCTCAAGCTGATCGTCGACTTGATGTACGAAGGTGGCATCGCAAACATGAACTACTCGATCTCGAACAATGCCGAATACGGCGAGTACGTGACCGGCCCCGAAGTCATCAACGCTCAGTCGCGTGAAGCGATGCGCAATGCGCTCAAGCGCATCCAGACCGGCGAATATGCGAAGATGTTTATCCTCGAAGGCAAGACCAACTACCCGTCGATGACCGCACGTCGTCGCCTCAACGCAGTGCACCCGATCGAAACCGTCGGTAGTCAGTTGCGCGACATGATGCCGTGGATCAAGGCGAACAAGCTGGTTGATCAGTCGAAGAACTGATTGATCTCTGGCTCGTGAGACGGCCACCTGCGGGTGGCCGTTTTTATTTTGGTGCACCAGCGCCGTGGATTGCAGTGGAAGCGCTCTGGTACCATCGGGTGCTTGTCCATTTGAGGGCAGCGAGTGTTTGCGGTGGCAGAATAGCCTGCCAGATGCCGCTGTTCCGACCGATCAGAACCCGCATGACCAAGTTGCGCCCACCCCGCCTAATGCCTCGCGATACCCTGATTCGCCGCCGCGGCATTTACATCCTTCCCAATCTATTTACGACTGGTGCGCTCTTCGGTGGTTTTTACGCCATCGTTCAGGCGATGAACGGCCGTTTCGAGAACGCGGCAGTCGCGATATTCGTAGCGATGGTGCTCGATGGGCTCGATGGCCGGATTGCGCGCCTGACACACACGCAGAGCGAGTTTGGCGCCGAATACGATTCTCTGTCCGACATGGTGTCGTTCGGTGTCGCGCCGTCGCTGGTGATGTATGAGTGGGCGCTGAAGGATTTGGGCAAACTGGGCTGGATTGCCGCGTTCGTCTACTGCGCGGGCGCGGCGCTCCGTTTGGCGCGCTTCAATACGAATATCGATGTCGTGGATAGGCGCTATTTTCAGGGGTTACCGTCGCCTGCCGCAGCGGCGCTGGTTGCCGGCTTCGTTTGGATCATGATCGGTCATTCGATCGATTCAAGCGAAATCCGCTGGATTGCCTGCGTTGTGACTATCTTTGCGGGCCTGACGATGGTCAGCAACGTGAAGTTCTGGAGCGGCAAGGATATCAACCTGAGGCGCTCAGTGCCGTTTGCGGTGGTGCTCGCCATGGTCGGCGTCTTCCTGGCGATCTCGAGCTACCCGGAGGGCGTGCTTTTCGGCTTGTTCGTCGCGTACGCCTTGTCGGGCTATGTGATGGCAGCTTGGCGCTTGGTGCGCCGTAAGCCTCTGGCGGCAAAGTGATTTGAATGCGTGATCCGGCTGAGCGGCCGGCGACTGTTGGGCTTAGCTTGGCCCGGGAGAGGATGCAATGAAGGATCGTCTGGTTATTTTCGATACGACGCTGCGCGATGGCGAGCAGAGCCCCGGCGCGGCGATGACGCGTGATGAGAAGTTGCGTATCGCGCGTCAGCTTGAGCGCCTCAAGGTGGACGTCATTGAGGCCGGCTTTGCGGCCGCGAGCCCGGGCGATGCCGAGGCGA
>JAJZLD010000372.1 GCA_021803785.1 Pseudomonadota bacterium
AGGGTCTGCGCGCGGTCATTCACATCGCGATAGTTGAAAGTACGCGCGGCTGCGCCGAATTCGGCCGCGCTTAGCAGGGCCGGCAGAATCCTGATGCAGCCTGCGTGAACGCGCACACCCAGCTCGCCGAAGCGTGCGATCACTTCTTCCTTGACCTGACCGGTCATGCCCGGCTGTTGTGCGCCGCTGTGGCCCGGCGTATGCGAGTACGGATCGCACGGGAAGGCGCCGTATTCGGCTGGTGTCTTGTTGAAGCCCAAGCCCTTGCGCACGCGGTAGTAGTGTTCGCCGAGGCGTCGGATTGCGGCCTCGTCCTCGCCCAGTTCGATGGCGGCGAAGAAGCTCTCCTGTACGCCAAGCAGCAGCTTTGACACCATGTGCCAGTAGATGCAGCCGAGTCCTTCGAAGCCGAACATCGTGCCGGAGCGGCCGGTGAATCGCCGGTGCTGGAACACCTCTTCGTAGAGCGCCAGCGTTTGCGCATGCGTCGCCGGCGTGTATTCGGCGTAGTCCTTGCCGGCTTGCTCCAGCGCCGGGGCGAGGTCGCCGGCATTGGAGAAGGTCGGGGCAAAGCGCACGGTGCCATTCGGGTCCTGCTCGACAATGCGCGTGTCGCGCCTTGCGAGCATTGCGCCGAGCAAGGCGTTTTCCGCGATACGGGCGGCTGGCACGCGGTTCTTCTCGAGGAAGCCGGGCAGCTTGGCATCCGGGTAGAGCATGAAACTCTGCTGATCCGCCCGATACATTGGCGAAGCGAACAGCGCGTCGAGTAGATCAGCGGATTCGTTTGCACTCAGCACGCCGGACGCGAGCACTGCGACCTGCCCTTCCAGCATCGGGTAGAGGTGGTCCACGCCAACCTTATCTTCGTGCGGTACGAGCAGGTTGTAGGCGTGATACAGGCCGTCTGCGCGCCGGTTGAGCGCGATCGATTCGTCGAGCACCGTCTGCGCAGCCTGTAGGCATTGCTGCAGGTACTTGCTGCTGACCAGACGGCGCTCGGCGGAGCAGGGCTGGGCGTAGGCCTGCGTGCGGTAACGCTCGGCGGCGCGACCCAGCGCATGGAAGAGGCGCGTGCGCGCGGCGTCGTCCTGCGCACTGCCGGGCCCAAAAGCCACCAATGCGTCGCAGGTATCACGCAACCATTGTTCGACACCGGCGCCGAACGCGAACTCGCCGGGGCATGCTTCGAACAGGTGGTTCAGGAAGTCCACGTAGCGCCGCGCGTGGTACAGCGTGACCATCGACAGGCCGGCACCCACCAGTGCGTTGTTGGCGTCGTTCCATTCCGGGCGCTGCGTGTTGAGCCATACGCCGCCACCCGGAACGAGATTGCCGAGTTTGGCGAGCAGCGGCACCAGCAGCTTTTCGGCCAGCGTGACGAGGTAGACCTCGCCATTGGCATCCAGCACCAGCCGGCCGTCGCTGCCAAGTGTTTCGCAGCGCTCGGCGACCAGTTTTTCGTCGGCCTTCGAAAAGCTCACCGTGTGTTTCGGGTCGGCCAGCAGGGCATCGAAGTCGGCGATGCGGTATGGCACGTTGGCGTAGCTGAAGAGCGCTTCGCCCAGCAACTGCCGCAGCGCCACCGGGTCGTGGCGCTCGCACAGCTCCAGCAGGCGCAGCAGGTAGATCAGTTGGTGGTCACCCCAGTAGCCGATGTTCGACCACGGGTCTTCGGGATCCTCGACTTCCCAGTCGATGCCTTCGTGGGTAATCCGGTAGGGGTTGTAGCCATCGACGGTGGATGCGTTGACGAACTTTGCGACGATGCTCGGCGCAAAGCCCGGGAAGGACAGCAGCAGTGCTTCCCAGTTCTGGAAGATGTCGCGCCAGTTGCCCTGATAGGCGCGCAGCAGGCGACCATTGGCGTCGCGGCCGCGGATGCTGAAATGGTTCCACGGGCGGCTCGGGTCGCCATGACGGCGGCCGAACACCAGCGGCAGGTATTCCATGCTGAGGCGCCGTAGTTGCGCATCCCCTTGCTCGGCGAGTGCGGTGTGCAGTTGCGTCAGCGTCAGTGAGGCTGGCAGACGCTCGATCCATGCGGCGTGGCGCTCGACCAGCTTGCGGTTGCGCAGTGCGAGGTTGGCGCGGTAGTCGTCGCGGTCTATGCGGTACTGGTCGTCGAATACACCGCCGCGCATGATGTTGAACAACGTATTGGCAATGTGGTGGCAGGCGGTGCGCTCGTCCGCCACGGCCTGGAATGCGTCAGCCGAGGCGAGCAGCTCGCGCAGCGCCGCTTCGTCGGCCGCCTGTGCCGCATCGAGCTCGCGGGCCAGCGAAACGGTGTCGCGCAGGCCGTTGCAACGTGCGACCACTTCGCTTTGCTTGAGCGGCGTGTCGAGCACGATGCGCCACTGCTTGGTCGCGCCGGCGGCCAGGTTCAGCCGGGAATGCAGCAGGAACGCGCCCGGTACGCCACGGCGCAGCGTGCCTGCATCGATGGAGTCACCGCGGCGCAGCGCGTCGAAATCGCTCGCGGCCAGATGGATCGTGGCGCCTTCGAGCCCCACTGCATACGCCACCGTTGCGAGCAGCGACTCGGCCGGCTCGGCGCGATCACTGATCCGTGCATACAGCGAGTAGGTGGCGAGGCCATTGGCTTCGAGCTCGTTCCACTTGTAGGCGTCGATCAGGTTGCTTGCGCGGCTTTGCAGCGCCCGCGGGGTGTCGGCCGGCAACAGGTTGAGCACGCCATCGACGAGCTCCAGATCGACCGCTTGCCCGAGCGAGCGCAGGCTCGCTTCACGCACGATGCCGAAGCGCCCGGCGCTGGTCCAGGTGTAGGAAAAGCACAGGCCCAGATCGTGGTTGGTCTCGCTGAAAACGATGCGCATACCCAGCTCGTCCTTGAGCAGGCTGCGCTCCAGGCGGTAACGCCCACGTTGTTCCAGGTTGAAGGGCTCCCACTCACGCGCGGCGTCGCCGGCGCCTACGCGCAGCCAAGTCCGGCTGCCGGTGTGTAGGCCGCTGCGATGCAGCACATCCGAGGTGTTGTAGGGGAACAGCGCCTGCTCGGGCGAGCCGCGGCCGGCCGTGAGGCCGCCGTGTGACGAGATGAACAGCCACAGATCGCTGGCTGAAACCATCGTCATGAAGAAGGGCGGCAGTTCGTCGTAGCCGCGAATCTCGTAGTAACGCCGACCGTCCAGGGTGACAAAACTGTGCGGCACTGTCCCCGATGGGGA
>JAJZLD010000373.1 GCA_021803785.1 Pseudomonadota bacterium
CGTCCCGGTCGAGCATGAGAACCACCTGAAGATGGCGCTGATGCAAGCAACGGACACGGCAATCATGCTGGGCGGCCGCCAGATCGCGAAAATCGCGCGAAACGCCTATGAGAAGGCGCGTCTGCTCGAAGCACAGACTGCGATCAACTACCGCGAATCGCTCACCGAGATCTTCAAACTCGCGGACGACGAATCCATAACGGATACCGAGTTTCGTCTGCAGGTACGTCGGATGAAGGCGGCCCACACGCAACCGCAATTCCCGACCCGCGCCGCAGCCGCCCGCTGGATCCTGTCCGGGCCCAACCCGCAGGTGCGCGCGCTGCTGAGCGAACTGCAGAAGCTCGACATCGCAGGCGAGGAAGGGGACGAGTCCACGCAGCGGGTGGCGTATCTGCGCGGCTTGTACCGCACAAAAGTTTCCACCCTTCCCGAACAACCTCCCGTGAGCGCGCCGCGCGGATGGAAGGATCTGGTCGAGGGGGAGGATCGCGAGCGCGCGATGCGCGCGTTGGAAGCCGCCACGCTGCTTGGCCTGCGCAAGTCGCTTCGCAGCGGTGTGGTGTTCGTCGACTACAGCGAGAAGTTTCGCGGCCGCCATCGTCTGTTGATCGACGTCGAGCGGTGGAAAAAGGAACGGGGCAAGCGCTACGCGCAACTGAATCTTCCGTTCAATCCCGATGACCTTTTAAATTGCCTGGTCGCTGAGCTTGAACAGAAACTGCGCGCGGTCGACGATGGAATCAAACGCGGCTTGATCAACGTCGATGCACATGGCATCCACCTGCCGCGCTTGAAGGCGGCCACCACGCCACTGGATCTACGTGCCAAACGCGAGGCCTTGTTCAACAAGATTGGCGTCGTACAGTTTCCGGATCTGATTCTGGACATCGACAGCCGCACGGGTTTCAGCAAGATCATCCTTGGCCGACCGGCCCGCCAGCCAGCGGAGTTGCTGCAAGTCTATGCGGGCATGTTGGCTCACGGTTGCGCGCTGGACGCCACCGGGGTCAGCCTGATGATTCCTCAACTCAAACCGAGCCAGATCACGGTCGGGATGCAGTGGTTTGAAGACCGCGAACGTGTGCGTGCCGCCAATGACGCCGTGGTCGGATTTCAGCGACGCTTGCCGATCACTTCGCACTGGGGCGACGGTTCGCTGGCCTCGGCTGACATGATGAGCCTGGATGTGTCGGGAAAGATCTGGCTTGCGCGTCTGGACCCGAAACGTCGTGTCCCGTCGCTGGGCACCTACACCCATGTCTCTGACTTCTGGAGCGTGACCTACGACCAACCCATCGTTCTGAACGAGCGCCAGGCCGGTGCGGCACTTGAAGGCGCCTTGCGCCAGACCGAAGTCGAACTGGATCGGCTGGCGGTCGATACCCACGGGTACACGGAATTTGCGATGGGCATCGCCAAATTGCTTGGATTTGCGCTGTGCCCGCAACTCTCCCGCCTGGCCGAGCGAACGCTCTACGTGCCCAGCTCATTGAAGGACGTTCCGGCCTCGCTCACACAGATCTGCACGCCGATCATTTCGCTGCGGCAGATTCGCGCCGAATGGGACCACCTTGTACGCCTTGTGGCATCCATCGAAACCGGCGAAACGACAGCGACGATCGCGTTGGCGCGATTCGGTTCGGCGGCCGCTGACAGCGGGCTCTATCGGGCCGGCGTGCATCTGGGCCGTTTGATCCGCAGCCTCTACCTTTGCGACTATTTCCTCAGCGAGGATCTGCGGCGCACGATCCATCGGATTCTTGTGCATGGCGAGGCGGTGCACGTGCTCCAGCGTGCAATCTACGCGGGCACCTTCTCCAAACCGCGCGGCCAGCACGAAGACGAACTCTATGCCGTGTCCGGAGCCCTGACCCTGCTGACCAACCTCTGTCTGGCGTGGACGGCGCACAAAATGCAGGAACACCTTGGGATCGATCGCGCATCAGGTGCTACCAACGACGACGAGGCGTGGCTCAAGCATGTCAGTCCGGCCCACTTCTCGAACATCAACTTCCGCGGCACCTTTACCTTCCCCATCCGGGAGTACGGGGAATGGCTCTTCACGGATGCGACCGCCGTTTCCGCCTAAACGGTTTGCTGCCCGCCGCCACCGCAGGCGGGGTCCTTGGCGGTCCTGCGACAAGCGGGTGGGGAAACAGGCGCCGCAGTACGGATTCGTCAAGTTGCAGCTCCAGCCGCGGCCGCATCAGCCGAACCTGCCTGCGCCCCGGTTCAAAGGCGTCGGGGGCGTGGCCGTGTTTGGCGATGTAGATCGTCGTTGCTTGTTCCTGGTGTTGTGGCGCGAGCTGCTCAAGCCAGTCGCAAAACAAGCGGTCGCGCTTGCGCAGATTGCATGCGGCACAGACGTAGAGCGCATTGCGGATCGAGTCCTCACCGCCGCGCGAGAGTGGATCCATATGATCAAGATGCGCGCTCATCGCATCGCCCACCCTGCCAAGGCCCTCACCGTCCAATGGCCCCAACGGTCCGCCGCAGTAGGGGCAGTGCTCATTCTCGCAATAGAGGGTCACGCGGAATTCATACGGCACCGCGTAGTGGCGCCACCATGACCCAAAGAGGATCTCCAGCTTCCGTAACTTGACGCGTTCGATCGCCAAGCTTGCCTCGCGGACGCTCTGCACGCTCTGGGGTTGCGTCTGTGCCGTGCTCATTTGACGACCCGGAGCGCGCCTGGCAGCTTCTTTCCCGGCCGCGGGGAGTCCTTGGGTGACGTCGCCGGCGGCGGGAACGCCTGCGGTGCCGCCGCCTTCCCGGACGACAAGCCCGCTTCAAATCGTGCGTTCAGATCGTGGCCGGCGCCGTCGAGGTAGCGCATCGCCGAGCCCACGTCGCGCCAGCCAACGTATTCCATCAACTCCTGGAGGTCCCATCCGCTCACGCGGGCCCACCCGGCGAAGCCACGCCGCAACGAGTGGCTGCTGTACTGTTCCGGCGCGTCCACGCCCGCTGCGGCGAGCAGCGCCCGCAGCCACGGCGCAATACTTCCCGGCGAGAGCCCCGCACCGGCGAGTGTTCCCCAACGATCAACCTAAATCCGGCAGTTACCCCGCGGCCGGAAGCCCTTGTGGCGGTCTGGGCGGCCCGATGACAGGCGCGATGCGGTCGCTGATGTAGTGCAGCAGGCAGGCCCA
>JAJZLD010000374.1 GCA_021803785.1 Pseudomonadota bacterium
CAGGCCCGAAACACCGCCTCGAAGGTCTTCGGATCAAGCAGGCGAGAGAGCCGGTTGCCGCGCAGTCTTTGTTTGCGCTCGCACCGGGTTCATTCGCACTCGCGGGGTGCGTCCTTCAACTGCTCGGGGGTGAGTTTCGTCGCCGATTCGTAGCCGCAGGGTCGCGTCAGAAAAGAGCCCTTACCGAGGATCGTCAGGACGTTGGTAATTCGCCATCCAATATCGGTCTTTGACAGATAGAAAATGTTCCGGTCGTACAGGGCTTGCCCGGGCTCCTTGCTCTTGAAGCCCCGCACGTAAACAACCACCTTGGCTGTATTGCCAATCACCGTCGGCGTTTCAATCAAAGGGCGGGCAATGTCCTCGTATCGGGTGGCAGCGGAAATTTCCTCTGTGCCCAGATGGGGGAATAGATTGGGTGCGTAGCCCATGAACTCATGACGCCCAGCGCAGGGAGTGTCGGCGGTCATTGCCATTCAATCGTCCGCGTACAACACCTTCTTGCCGGTTTCGCGTTCGAGCTTCCAGACGCAGTAGAGCCAGATGTAGGCGCCGCTGAACAGGGACTTCAAACCCCACATCAATAGTGGCGAAAAGAGGAGAAACAGGAACGCGGAAACGGCTTCGACACCGCCTGCGCCGCTCAACAGCTTCTGGATCGGAAAGCCCATTGGCAGCATCCAGGCGATCACCTTATAGCCATGCGCGTTGTAGAGCCGGCCTAGCGTGGTCTTGTCGCCGATCGGCGGCGGCGAGAGATCCGTCTTGGGCTGCCACGCAACTTCGATGTGGGTGTCCATGTCGTGGAATTCGCGGGCGAAGAAGCGCTTGGACACGATACGCTGACTCATGCCCCGAAAATCGATCCATGTCCAGAACGCCGTACCACCAAAGAAGATCACCCACAGCAGGATTCGGGACCATGTGGGCATAGCGGCGAACAAGGGAAACGAAAGCCCAAGGCTTCCAAACAAGAAGAATATCGGAGAGACCGCGAGACTATTTAGTAGCGAGCCATACAGAACCCGACGTGGCGCCTCCAACTTGAATGCGCACGAAGTCCATGCCGCAACGCTTAAGCCAAGCCACCACCAGAAGGTCGTTGTAGTGATCAAACCCGAGTGACCCATTTCGTGGGAGAACATCCACAGTGCAAGAAGGCCGACTCCGATGATGAAGGGTGAAACCAGCGCGATGACCCGCGGGGTGTTTGCACGAGCTGACGTTGTCCCGCTCATGGGCGCGCAAACTCCAGATTGCCGAGCGCCTTCGGATAGCCGGTGTAGTCGTTCGGATACTTGCGCTCCAAGTGTTCGGACGCATTACGGAAAGCCTTTGCAACGCCGTCTGTTACGCCAAAGTGTTTGTCAATCAACGCGAGTCCTAGTCCGAAGATAATTGAAAGGCCGACGGTTCCGATCGCAACGGCAACCACCAGGACTCCCACTTTGACCAAGGCTGCAAGCGCCACAATTCCCGCCATCACCAACACCGCCGCCACCCCACCAATCACCGCAAACGCCACATCCGTAAAGAGTTTCGCGAACAGGTCGGCGATGTCGCGCTTGGGTTTGCCGGTAGCCGGGTCGGTCTGCTGGTAGTCGGCCAGCCATTCGGCGGTGTCGAGCGCCATCGTGAAGACCAGTGCGAGCAAGCCGGCTTTCTTCAGCGTGCCGCGCGCCGCTTCCCAGCCGGCGTGGCGCAAGCCAGCGGCCGACCCGGCGCCGCAGGAAATCGCCAGCACCTTGCTGTGTTCCGCGCCATAGCGGCTGGCGTTGATCAGCGTGCGCAGCGCTGGGTTGCCCTTGAGGGCGATGTAGTACTTCACCCCGGCGTTCTTGTCAGTCACTTTGAGCAGGCGGAACTTCTCTTTCCACAGTTCCTTGAGCCAGGGCTGGTTGTCGGACGCGTAACCTGCGGCACCGGTGATCTGCGCGAGCAGCCAGTTGCGCGTGAGCAGACCGTTGGCGTCCACCGCGGTTTCTTCTCCCCCGTGCTCGAAGAACGCCGTCACTTCGGGCGGGACTTCGACGCCCGGAATGCGGCGTACTTCAATGATGTGGGCCGCTTGCGTTGCACTGACTGCTGGCGCCTGCGGCGGTGGGGTGTAGGTCTGTGGCAAGCGGTGATCATGCTGCAAACGCGCGAGTTCGGCCGGCGATGCGGCGTGGCCGAGTTCGGCGATTTGACCGGTTACGCCGGCGCGGCGCTGGGCTTCGGCACCCAGGGCAATCACGAGCGGGGCAGGTTTTTCGGTGGGTTCGCTGCCATAACGCTGCAGGTCGAGCTTTCGCGGGTCGATGCGCAGCTCAAAACCCGCCTCACCGCTCACTCTCAGCACCCCCTTGAATTCACGCCCGATCCACAAATGCATCCGTTCCCCATCCTTGAAGGTCACGGTTTGCTTGAGCCGGGCCTGAACGATTTTCTTGTCGCGTGCGTTGTAGAAATCCGACTCGTCGGTGCTCACGCGATAGGTGGCGCCAGCCGTGAGGGTGATGTCGAACACGATGTCGCGATGCTTGCGCAGCACGACGGTGATCTTGTCCTTGACGCGGCAGCAGCGTGCCGTTTCGCCGGGAAGGTCAATGTACACGAACTGGGTATCGTCTGGCGGCGGTGGTGGCGCGAGCGCATCTTCGATGGCTTTGAACAAGGGCATGAGGGTGTTCCTGAACGGGGTTCCTATTTGCGTGCGGGCTGATCCAGATGCAGCGTGCCGTACGGTGCGTCGGCGAGTTCTGCGGTACCAGCGCCATCCAACTGCGTTGCTTGCGTTTTCGCGCCCCGCGCAAATCTCAGCGCAAGCGCTTCGCCAGCGGGGGTGTTGCCGTCGGCGTCGACAAAGCGCACGTTCAGCGTTTGTTTTTGCCGTAACAACGCCTTTGGCAGTGCCGTGTCTTCTGCCGCCGCACTCGCCTGCCCGGTGAGGTTCTTCTGACTCGCCTTGAGCTTCACGCTGCCCGGTGCGGTCAGCGTGATGTTGCCGCCTTCGATCTCGATCGCCGCACCGGCAGCGGCGAGCTGGACGTGGCGCTTGGCGCTGATCTGGATGCTGGCGTGCGTGCTGGCGATCGTGACCTGCTTTTGCGCTGCCACGGTGGCGGTGTTGTCGTGGGCGTGGGCGGTGACTTTGCCCGCGGCGGCA
>JAJZLD010000375.1 GCA_021803785.1 Pseudomonadota bacterium
AGAGGCGGCCGGCGCGGCGCTCGTGGTGCTGGAAATGGTGCCTGCGACGGTCGCTGCCGAATTGACGGCCGCCCTCACCACGATGGCGACGATCGGCATCGGCGCCGGCAAGGACACCGATGGCCAGGTCCTGGTGCTGCATGACATGCTGGGCATCTTCCCCGGCCGGAAAGCACGTTTCGTGCGTAACTTCATGGACGGCGCGAGCACGATTGACGATGCCGTCGCACGCTATGTGGCTGCGGTGCGGGACGGTAGCTTCCCGGCACCTGAACACACTTACTGAACAATTAAGTAGGGAACGGGGTCACCCCCGTCGCACCCTCACACCACCGGACGTGCGGTTCCGCGCCCGGAGGTTCATTGAACACACTGGAGTCGTCGCACCGCATCGAGCAGCAACACCAGACCTAACGATCAAAGAAGGACTCCGGAAAATCCTGGTTTATGTGGCTTGCGCCATTTTTCCACCGCGGCCCGCGTTGATTGAAGACCGAGCGAAACGCCCTCTCTTCCGTCAGTCCGGCCTGCATCAAGTTCTTCGCGCGCGTGCAGGGGCGGCTCCACTGCCGCAACAGGATGCTGGGCCGTTTGCGCCTAAGCCACCCATCCCATTGCTTACAGCCCGTCTGCCATCAAGCCCGCTTCGAGATACAGGCGGACGAGGCAAAGCACGCGCCCGTCGACAATCTTCGTGGCGAGTTTCTCCATCAGGACGTCGTGGTTGACGCTGTCGAAGAACTTCTCCAGGTCGATGTCCGCCACCACCCGGCGGCCTGCAACAACATCCCGCTGGGCGGCCTTGACCGCTCAATGGGCGTTTCTCCCCGCTCGGAAGCCATACCTTCGGCTTCCTCCAGATTTCCAGTCACCCATAGGAGCCTTGCCGTTCGGCTAACCCTTCCGCTTACCGGGTGAGTAGAGGACTATTACCTCCAAGTGGGTGCGCCCTGCCGGGCGAACCAAAGAAAAAGCCGCCCTGCGGGACGGCTTTCAAGGAGAGAGTCGATGCGTGGTAACCACACCACGATCCAGTTAACGAACCGAATCTCTCCCAACTTTAGGGCTAGACGAACAAATGTTAGCCTTTGGCGCCCCTCTCGATGCCAGTCATGATCTCACCGATCGCATCTTCCAGTCCGCCCCAGCCAAGAACCTTGACCCACTTGCCCGGCTCCAGATCCTTGTAGTGCTCGAAGAAGTGCACGATCTGGCTGCGCAGCAGGTCGGGCAGGTCGTCCAGGCTCTTAACGCGGTCATACAGCGACGAGGTCTTGCTAACCGGCACCGCAATCACCTTGGCGTCCTCGCCACTCTCGTCCTGCATCTTGAGCATGCCGATCGCGCGGCAGCGCACCACGATACCCGGCAGCACTGGGAACGGCGTTACGACCAGCACGTCGACCGGATCGCCGTCGCCGGCGATCGTGCATGGGATATAGCCGTAGTTGCACGGGTAGTGCATCGAAGTACCCATGAACCGGTCAACAAACATCGCGCCGGTCTCTTTGTCGACCTCGTATTTGATCGGATCGGCATGGGCCGGAATCTCGATGATGACGTTGAATTCGCCCGGCGCCTTGCTGCCCGGCGTGACATTGTGAAGGCTCATGTCGGTCTCTCTGTGTGATTTGGGAACGTACAAGGTTGAATTTTAACATCGCAAGCTTACGAGTTGCTGCACTGCACCCAAACTCGCAGATTTGCGCTGGATCAGACGCGCCGCGCCGCACGTTGCATTGGGGGACGAGCGTCCATTAGGATGCCGCAGCGCCCGCGATCACGGAGTTCTACGACACGGACGCCAAGAGAGTCGCTTCAGGCAGTTTGACCCTTACAAAATAAAGGAGTTGCCCATATGTCGACGACCATGGCGTTGTATCTCGCCTTGGCCTGTGGCCTTGCAGCCGTTCTATACGGCTTCATTTCACGCAGCTGGATTCTTTCGCAAGACCCCGGAAACGCCCGTATGCAAGAAATTGCAGGCGCGATCCAACAAGGGGCTGCGGCTTACCTCGCAAGGCAGTACAGGACAATCGCCATCGTCGGCGTGGTCCTTGCAGTGCTGATCGGTATTTTCCTCGACCTCACAACCGCAGGCGGCTTTGTCGTCGGCGCCATCCTTTCAGGTGCTTGCGGCTTCATCGGCATGAACGTATCGGTCCGTGCCAACGTGCGCACCGCACAGGCAGCCACCAAGGGCATCGGCCCGGCACTCAACGTCGCCTTCCGCGGCGGCGCGATCACCGGCATGCTAGTGGTAGGTCTTGGGCTGCTGGGTGTTGGCTTGTTTTTCCTCTACGTCAGCAAGGGCGCAACCGTGGCCGATTCGGCCACGCTGAAGCCGCTGCTCGGCTTCGCTTTCGGTTCCTCGCTGATTTCAATTTTCGCCCGTCTGGGCGGGGGCATCTTCACGAAGGGTGCAGACGTTGGCGCCGACCTGGTGGGTAAGGTCGAAGCCGGCATCCCGGAGGATGACCCACGCAACCCGGCCGTGATTGCCGACAACGTTGGCGACAACGTTGGCGACTGTGCAGGCATGGCTGCCGACCTGTTCGAAACCTATGCGGTAACGCTGATTGCAACGATGGCGCTTGGCGCACTGATGGTTGCGGGCGCCCCGCTCAATGCCGTGATCTACCCGCTACTGCTCGGCGGCGTATCGATCATTGCGTCGATCATCGGTTGCAGCTTTGTCAAGGCCAGCCCCGGCATGAAGAACGTGATGCCCGCGCTCTACCGCGGACTCGCAGTCGCCGGCGTACTCTCGCTGATTGCGTTCTACTTCGTGACTGCAGCGCTGTTCCCGCAACCGGTTCAACTGGTCAGCGGCGCCACAATCACTGCGTTGTCGCTGTTCGGCGCCTGTGTAGTCGGCCTCGTGCTGACTGCCGCGATGGTCTGGATCACCGAGTACTACACCGGCACCGATTACAAGCCCGTGCAGCACATCGCCCAGGCATCGACCACTGGCCACGGCACCAACATCATCGCGGGCCTCGGCGTATCGATGAAGTCCACCGCTTGGCCGGTGCTCTTAGTGTGTGTTGCGATCTTCGTTGCCTACTGGCTCGCAGGCCTGTTTGGTATCGCTGTTGCGGCAACATCGATGCTCAGCATGGCGGGCAAGCGGTTGATGGCCA
>JAJZLD010000376.1 GCA_021803785.1 Pseudomonadota bacterium
TCGACGATCGCGGTAAGCCCCGCGCCAAGATGCTCGGTCGACAGGATCGCGACCTGGCGTTCGATTACGCCGGCATCAACCAGCTTTCGCACCCGGCGCAGACAGGTTGCCGGTGATACGTGCACCTGCGCGGCCAGGGCATGGTTCGTCAGGCTTGAATCACGTTGAAGTTGATCGAGGATGCGCAGATCGGTCGCATCCAGTGCGGCGGGGGTGTGCTTTTCGATCATGAGTCCGTACTAATTGAAATATTATTTCGCGCGTGTAGTAAGGTGCAAGAATATTGCGCATGTATGAAAACTTAGCAAGCCTGTTGCAAGCGGGAGTGCCTATAGTGCCGCCATCTTCTTTCTTCAAACGTGGAGTGCTCCATGTGCGGCATCGTCGGTGCAGTGTCCCTGCGCAATATCGTTCCTATTCTGGTCGAGGGCCTCAAACGGCTTGAATATCGCGGCTACGACTCCTGTGGCGTGGCGGTACATCAGAACGGTGCCCTGCGCCGCGCCCGCAGCACCTCGCGCGTCGCCGAGCTCGATGCACAAGTTCGCGCCGAGCACATTGAAGGCTTTACCGGCATTGCCCATACGCGTTGGGCGACGCACGGCGCCCCGGCGGTGCACAACGCACACCCGCACTTCTCGCGTGACCGCATCGCGCTGGTCCATAACGGCATCATCGAAAACCACGACGAGCTGCGCGCCGAACTCAAGACCAAGGGCTATGTGTTCGATAGCCAGACCGATACCGAGGTCATCGCTCACCTGGTTGATTCGCTGTACGACGGCGACCTGTTCGACGCCGTCAAGCGCGCCACGCTGCGTCTGAAGGGTGCCTACGGTATCGCGGTGTTCTGTCGCGACGAACCGCACCGCGTGGTGGGTGCCCGCGAGGGCTCGCCGATGGTACTGGGTGTTGGCCAGGGTGAGAACTTCGTTGCCTCCGACGCAATGGCGCTCGCAGGCGTGACCGATCAGATCATCTACCTGGAAGAGGGCGACGTCGTCGATCTGCAACTCGGCAAGTACTGGGTCGAGACTCGCGCGGGCTCCGATGGCTTCGTGCGTGTCGAACGCCCGGTGCGTACCGTTTATGCGCACACCGGCGCAGCAGAGCTCGGCCCGTATCGTCACTTCATGCAGAAAGAGATTTTCGAGCAACCGCGTGCTGTAGGTGACACGCTGCAAGGCGTCGAGGCGATCACGCCGACACTGTTTGGCGAGAACGCCGAAGCAGTGTTCAAGGACATCGATTCAGTGCTGATCCTCGCCTGCGGCACCAGTTACTACGCGGGCTCGACGGCGAAGTACTGGCTCGAATCGATTGCCAAGATTCCGACGAGCGTCGAGATCGCCAGCGAATACCGCTACCGCGATAGCGTGCCCAATCCGAAGAGCCTGGTCGTGACGATCAGCCAGTCGGGCGAGACGGCAGACACCATCGCGGCGCTCAAGCACGCGCGTGGCTTGGGCATGGAACACACGCTGACCATCTGCAATGTGTCGACCTCGGCAATGGTGCGCGAGTGCAAGCTGGCCTACATCACCCGCGCCGGCGTCGAGATCGGTGTGGCGTCGACCAAGGCCTTCACCACCCAACTTGCTGGTTTGTTCCTGCTGACGCTGGCGCTCGCCAAAGTGCGCGGCAACCTGTCGCCGGAATCCGAGGCCGCGCACCTCAAAGCCATGCGTCACCTGCCGGTTGCGCTGCAAGCGGTGCTCGCACTGGAGCCGCAGATCATGGCGTGGTCCGAGGAGTTCGCGAAGAAGCAGAACGCACTCTTCCTCGGCCGCGGCCTGCACTACCCGATCGCGCTCGAAGGGGCTCTGAAGTTGAAGGAGATCTCCTACATCCACGCCGAAGCCTACCCGGCGGGGGAACTCAAGCATGGCCCGCTTGCCCTGGTTGATGCGTCGATGCCGGTGGTCACCGTGGCGCCGAACGACACTCTGGTCGACAAGCTCAAGAGCAATATGCAGGAAGTTCGCGCGCGCGGCGGTGAACTCTACGTGTTCGCCGACGCCGACACCCGGATCGAAAGCGAGCCCGGCGTACATGTGATCCGCATGCCGGAGCACTACGGTGCGCTGTCGCCGATCCTGCACGTTGTACCGCTGCAGCTGCTCGCCTATCACACCGCCTGTGCGCGGGGTACGGACGTCGATAAACCGAGAAACCTGGCCAAGAGCGTGACAGTCGAGTAGGCCAGGGTGCGAAAACGGGCGTGCGATGCCGGAAAAGACAGTCCGAACGTCGATGCAGTCGTGGGCGGCGAGGGATGCAGTAAGCACTTTTCCGTGAATAGCAAAAATACCAATCCGAGCCGTCGAGAACGGCGTGCTGGAGGGGGTGTCCACGATTGCAAGAGACTTGATGCGGTGCTCGACGCCATGGTCGTCAAGCGTAAGCGCCCGACCCATTGGCGGAACAAGCACCTGTGCGCCGACGCGGGCTAACGTGGCGCGGAGCGTCTGCGCACGATCGAGCCGGCCATATCCCTCATATCGTCGTTTGTCGCAGGCAGGCCGAGCTCAAGCGACGGGACTCTAGGAAGAAGGCCGGGCGCTGGGCGGGCGAAGTGGATGCAGAGAGGGGCGCTGCGAGGACGCGCTGCGAGGGCGCGCCCGGGGGGCGGGCAAAAGAAAGGCCGGCGAAGTGGCCGGCCTTTTTTGTGTTGCGTTGTCGCGGCGGCCCGAAGGCCGCTGTCAGCGAGGAATCGCCAGGCGCACGCGCGGATTGCTGGTTCAGGCGACCTTTCCGCCAAACAGCGCTGCGGCTGGAATGCGGCAGTCCACTCGCAGGATCTCACCGCTGCGCATGAATACCTCACGCGACAGCTCGCGCGTCAGCGCCGGTCCGGCCATGACTTCGCTGTGGCCATCGGCATGCGTTACGGTGACTTCAAGGCTCGCGTCGGCCGCGTGGTCCAGGCGGAACACGAAGGGCACCTGGCACAGCGTAAAGCCCAGCTCCCCGGCCGCAAGCGGCAGGGTCTGCGCGCGGTCATTCACATCGCGATAGTTGAAAGTACGCGCGGCTGCGCCGAATTCGGCCGCGCTTAGCAGGGCCGGCAGAATCCTGATGCAGCCTGCGTGAACGCGCACACCCAGCTCGGCGGCAGTGAAGCTGACGCG
>JAJZLD010000377.1 GCA_021803785.1 Pseudomonadota bacterium
AATGGTCCGCACGACATCGAGCCCATCTGAAGCCCGGCGGCGTGCTTGCGGTTGAGGTCGGTCACAATCGCCACCTCGTCGAGGCGGCCTGGCCAGATCTGCCGCTGATCTGGCTGAATACAGCTGGTGCCGATGAAGGGGTCTTCCTGATCCATCGAGAAGACCTTCCGCACTGATCCAGACATGGCGGAGACCACCGCCATGTCGACGGTGATTGCCGAGTCCGCTAGACTTGCGCACAGGTGCGCGATGCAGAGTGGCCTTAAGAACAAGCGCACCATGCCGTAGGCAAGTTTGACGCCCCCATCGCGACCCGGACACACGATGACCACCGATCGCCCTATCATGCTCGTCGAGGACAACCCTGACGACGAGGCCCTGACACTACGAGCCTTCACGAAGAACCGCATTGCAAACCCCGTGGTTGTCGCCCGGGACGGCGTTGAGGCGCTCGACTATCTCTTTGGCACCGGTCGCCACCTGAATCGCGACTTGAGCCAGATGCCTGCAGTGGTTCTGCTTGACCTCAAACTGCCTCGCATCGACGGTCTGGAGGTGCTGCGTCGCATACGCGCAGACGTACGGACCGCCCTGCTTCCTGTAGTGGTGCTGACTACATCGCGAGAGCAGCAGGATATCCACCACGCGTATTCTCTCGGCGCCAACAGCTACATCCGAAAGCCGGTGGACTTCGAACGCTTCATCCAGACCGTGGGCCAGCTTGGCATGTACTGGCTATCGCTGAACGAACCGGCCGAAGCGCCACTCGTTTAGCTAAAGCAAAACTACACAAAAAAGGCGACCGTCGATCGCCTTTTTTCCTGCCCACGCCATGCTCAAGCAAGCAGCTTTTCAATATGCGGAGCCAGTTCCTCGGGCTTCGTCGTCGGAGCGAAGCGCTCAACTACATTCCCGTCACGGTCGACCAGGAACTTGGTGAAATTCCATTTGATCGTTGTCGTACCAAGCAGACCCGGTGCTTCTTTGGTGAGGTACTTGAACAGCGGATGCGCGCCCTCACCATTGACTTCGACCTTCTCGGACAACGGAAACGTCACGCCGTAGTTCTTCTCGCAGAACGCGCCGATTTCGGCTTCAGAACCAGGCTCCTGTTCGCCAAACTGATTGCAGGGGAAACCAAGCACCACAAGACCGCGCTCTCCGTATTTACGGTGCAGGGCCTCAAGCCCAGCGTACTGCGGCGTGAAACCACAGTTGCTCGCGGTGTTCACAATCAGCAACACCTTGCCGGCATAGTCGGCCAGATTGAGAGGCTTACCGTCCAGCGTGCGGGTGCTGAACTCATAGATTGCTGCAGTCATCGCCCTACCCCCTCGTCGTACTCAGTCTGCTTCTTCGATCCAGGTCGCCTGAATCGCCTCAAGAATTTTTTCGCCGCAATGCTTCGGGTCATCGTCGAAGCCCGGTAAGGCGACCACCCAATTCATCAGATCAACAAAGTTCACACGCAGCGGATCAACGTCGGGATGGCGCTCGCTGAGCTCAATCGCGATCTCGCGCACGTCGGTCCATTTCATCGCTTGCCCTCCCTGGCCATGTTGACCGTATAACGCGGAATTTCGACCACCAACGGCGTCGTACCAACCTTGGCCTGACATGATAGGCGGGAAGTCGGCTCCAAGCCCCAGGCTTTGTCGAGCAGGTCTTCCTCGAGTTCCCCGGCAGCTTCAAGGCTGTTGAAGCCCTCGCGGATCACAACATGGCAGGTCGTGCACGCGCAGGATTTTTCGCAGGCGTGCTCAATCTCGATGCCGGCACCGAGCAACGCGTCACAAATCGATTCGCCCTGTGGTGCCTCGATTACTGCGCCTTCGGGGCACAACTCCACATGCGGCAATACAATCAATTGGGTCATACGTTCATACCTTCAGGTCGTCGACTTTCTGTCCAGCCAGGGCAGCTCGAATGGTCTTGTCCATTCTGCGAGCAGCAAAAGTCTCCGTCAGCTTGTTCATCGCATCGAGCGCGGCCTTGATCTGGCGTGCGTCGTCACCCGCATTGAGTGCAGCTAGCTCGTCGAGTGCAGCATGAATCGCCGCGCACTCGCCGGCATCGAGCAGATCTCCGTCGGTCGCCAACGCAGACTGGACCGCCTCGATCATGCGCTGCGCCTCCACCTGCTGCTCACGCAACGCACGCAAGCGCATGTCCGCATCCGCGTGATCAAATCCCGCGCGCAGCATGCCGGCGATCTCGTCGTCCGACAGCCCGTACGACGGCTTCACGGCAATCGACGCTTCGACGCCCGAACCCGTCTCGCGTGCCGAGACCGATAGCAATCCATCGGCATCGACCTGGAAGGTCACACGGATGCGTGCCGCGCCCGCTGCCATTGGCGGAATACCACGCAGTTCAAAGCGTGCCAATGAACGACAGTCGCGCACGAGCTCACGCTCGCCCTGCACGACGTGAATCGCCATTGCGGTTTGGCCGTCCTTGTAAGTGGTGAACTCCTGCGCTTTGGCAGTCGGGATCGTCGAGTTACGGGTGATGATCTTCTCCACCAGGCCGCCCATCGTTTCGATCCCCAGCGACAAAGGAATGACGTCCAGCAAGAGCCAGTCATCTTCGTTGCGCCGGTTGCCCGCCAGCACATTGGCCTGGATCGCGGCACCAATTGCGACCACTTTATCCGGATCGATATCGGTGAGCGGCGCGCGACCGAAATGCTGTTCAACCGCAGCACGGATCTGCGGCATACGCGTTGCGCCGCCGACCAACACGACGCCCTTCACGTCATCGACGTCAAGATGCGCATCGCGCAACGCTTTACGCACCGGCACGAGCGTCTTCGCGACCAATTTGGAAGTCAGCGCTTCAAACTGTTCGCGGGTCACCGTCGCGACCAACTCGCGCCCATCGCTCAGTACCACCCGAGCCTCTTCGGCCGTAGCACGCGACAAGGCCTCCTTGACCCGACGGCACTCCACCAACACAGCGCGAGAATCCTCGGGCCGCAGGTCAGTCGCGCCGCATTGCTCGCGCAGCCACATGGCAAGGGCCTGATCGAAATCGTCGCCACCAAGTGCCGCATCGCCGCTCGTGGCAAGCACCTCAAACACGCCGCGCGAGACGCAGGCCGTGCTTGT
>JAJZLD010000047.1 GCA_021803785.1 Pseudomonadota bacterium
GCGCGAGCGCTGTGTACGCCAACCACGATTACGAACCCGCGGCCCTCACGCGCGACGACGCGGTCCGCGGTGCGCTCGGCGCGGCCGGCGTGGCGTTCCACACCTTCAAGGATCAGGTGGTATTCGAGAAGAGCGAGGTGCTGACCGGCGCCGGACGCCCATTCTCGGTATTCACGCCGTACCGAAACGCTTGGCGACGCCAGCTGACGCCGTTCTTCCTGCAGGCGTATCCGGTTGAACGCTACGCAGCCAACCTGCGCGCGCCTGAGGACGACAGGCGAATTCCCAGCCTTGCCGAGCTCGGGTTTGAGCCCAGCAACCTGGCTCAGCTCGCAATGCCCTGTGGCATGTCCGGCGCCCGCGCGCTGTGGCAGGACTTTCGCTCACGCATGGGCGACTACGACCGGGCGCGCGACTTCCCGGCCGTGAAGGGCGTGTCCTACCTCTCGACACACCTGAGATTTGGCACGATCTCGATCCGCGAACTCGCGCGCGCGGCATTCGATACACCAGGCAAGGGCGCAGAAACCTGGCTTAACGAACTGATCTGGCGGGACTTCTATCAGCAGGTGCTATGGCACCGGCCGGACGTCGTGGCGCGCAGCTTCCGCCCTGAATTCGACGCGGTACGCTGGGAAGAAGGCCCCACCGCCGAACTTATGTTCCAGGCGTGGTGCGAGGCACGTACTGGCTATCCACTGGTCGACGCGGCGATGCGGCAGTTGAACCAGACGGGTTGGATGCACAACCGGCTGCGCATGGTGGTCGCAAGCTTCCTGACGAAAGATCTCGGCATCCACTGGCTGCGTGGCGAACGCTACTTTGCCGAGAAACTCAATGACTACGACCTCGCAGCCAACAACGGTGGCTGGCAATGGGCCGCATCCACAGGGTGCGACGCACAACCCTGGTTCCGCATCTTCAACCCGGTGACGCAATCGGAGCGCTTCGATCCGGACGGGCGCTTCATTCGGCGCTATCTGCCTGAACTCGCAGATGTGCCGACGCGCTGGATCCATGCGCCCTGGTTGATGAGCCCGCTCGAACAGGCTTCGCACGCATGCGTCATCGGGCGTGACTACCCGCCACCGCTGGTCGATCACGCTCAAGCGCGAGCGCGCACGCTGCAGCGCTTCAAGCTCGTCAAGACGAGCGAGACCGACTAGGCGCGCATTGCGCGGTCCCTGGTCAGTCAGAAAAAAGAAACCCCGCCGTAGCGGGGTTCTTTTTTAGACTGGAGCGTTCAGCGCTTGACGAAGTCCTTGATCAGGCCGAGCAGTTCTTCTTCGTTATACGGCTTGCCGAGGTAGTGATTCACCCCGATCTCGAACGCGTAGTTGCGATGCTTGTCCGCCATACGCGACGTGATCATGATGATCGGCAGCGAGCGCAGGCGATCGTCAGCGCGGATATTGCGCGTCAGATCGTAACCATCCATACGCGGCATCTCGATATCGAGCAGCATCACGTCCGGCATCGTTTCGACCAACTGCTCCAGCGCATCGACACCATCCTTCGCCGTCACGACGCGATAGCCTTCCCGTTCAAGCAGGCGGCTGGTGATCTTGCGCACCGTCAGCGAATCGTCGACCACCATCACCGTCGGCACGTAGGCCGTATCGACCGGCGGCGGTGCCACCGGCTCGCCCACAGCGACTGCCGCCTCGGCATGCGCCGTCGCGGACTGCAGCTGGCCCGCCAACACCACCGGGTTGATGATCAGCGAGATCTCGCCATCGGCCAGCACCGTAGCGCCAGAGAAGCCCTGCAGACGCGTAAACTGCGGCCCAGCGTTCTTGACCACAATTTCCTGGTTACCACGCAGCTCGTCGATATACAGCGCGATTGCGTCAGTGCCAACCCGTAGCAGCAGCACCCAGTGGAAGCGGCCGGCCGCCGGCTGCGATTTGCGATCACCCAACACGCGTGGCAGATAGAAGAACGGATAGCGCTGATCCTTCCAAGTCGCAAAACCCTTGGTGCGCAGTTCGTCCAGCGCTTCCTGCCTGAGCTCCAGCACCTGTTCGACCATGTTCGACGGGATCGCGTAGGTGCGCTCGCCCGAACGCACCAGCAAGGCTTGCGTCACGGCGAGCGTCAGCGGCAAGTGAATCAGGAAGCGTGCTCCCTGGCCAGCCACCGACCCAACGTCGATACGGCCGCCAACGCCGATGGTTTCGCTCTTCACCACATCCATGCCGACGCCGCGACCGGCAACCTCGGACACCCTCTCAGCGGTGGTGAAACCCGGCTCAAAGATGAATTGGGTCAGTCGCGCATCGGAGGCTTGCTCACCCGGGGTGAGCAAGCCCTTCGACTCGGCACGTCGGCGAATACCATCAAAGTCCAGACCACGTCCGTCGTCTGCCAGCTCGATCGCAATTTCGTTGCTGCGCTGTGTGATCGTCAGCGTGATCTGGCCGATTTCCGGCTTGTTCGCAGCGCGACGCTGTTCGGGCGTTTCCAAACCGTGCGCCACCGCGTTGCGGAGCAAGTGCTCGATCGGGGCCGTCATCTTGTCCAGCACACCACGGTCGATTTCGATCGTACCGCCGCGGATGTCGAGGTTTGCGCGCTTGCCGAGCTCCTTCGCGGTCTGCCGCACGACGCGGTAGAGGCGATCGGAGAGTTCGTCGAACGGCACCATTCGCACGCTCATCAGCGCTTGCTGAAGGTCACGCGACAAGCGGCCCTGCGCGTGCAGCGCGGTATCTGCGGCGTCGAGGTTCCTTAGCAAGTTCTGCTGGATCGTTGTCACGTCACCGACCGACTCGGCCATCATCCGCGTCAATTCCTGGAAGCGGGTGAAGCGGTCGAATTCGAGCGGATCGAAGTCGGCATGCTGATGCTCAGCCTGCGCAACGCGCGCCTGCATCTGCGTTTCGGCCGCGATTTCAACTTCGCGCAGCTGGTTGCGCAGACGGATCACGTTTTCCGTCAGGTCGAGCAGCGAGCGGCGTAGCGTGCGCAGTTCGCCTTCGATACGCGTACGCGCAATCGAGATTTCGCCGGCCTCGTTGACGAAGCGATCGACCATGTCGGCGCGCACACGCAGCGTTGCACGCGGCCCTGCTTGCGCTTCCGCTTCTTCCACACTGACCATCTCGGGTACAGCCGGCGCCGGCGCGGCAGGCGTAGCGGTGGCAACCGTGGTATCCGGCGCCTGGGCGTCTGCCGCGGGTGCAGCGCTTACAGCCCCCTGGCTTGGCACCTGCGCAGGTTCGCCGCGCTGCATGCGCTGAACCATTTGGCGGACTGCGTCGAGACCGCTTTCCATCTCGTCGGCGAGCTGCGTGCCGTCTACACCGGCAGCGCGTGCGTGCAGCAAGCGGTTTTCGATGCCATGCACGAACTCGCCGAGCGTCATCGCGCCGGCCATCCGAGCGCTGCCCTTGAGGGTATGCAACAGGCGTGCAAACGCCTGAGCGCCCTCTTCGGCTTCGTCCGGGTTATGCAGCTTGCGGGCCACGGTAGCGAGGTCGCGCATCAATTCTTCGGCTTCTTCGAAGAAGATCGGCAAGAGCTGTTCATCGAGATCGTCGTGCACCACCGCGCGTTCGGGCTCGGTCGCCTCGACGGTCGCAACCTTCGGAGCCTCTTCGGCCTTGAACGCCGCTTCGTGCGCTTCGGGCAACGCAGCAGGCGGCGGCTCCTCGGCCACGGTGACCGGCGCTTCGAGTGCAGCGGCTTCGGCCGGCTCCGAGATCTCTGGTTCGGCGTCAACAGTTGGCTCTTCAGCATCGGTCAGCGTGGCGAGATCGACCGCCTCAAGCGTCTCCTCCACAGCCTCCGGCTTGGCATGCGCCACGACACGCTCCAGCGCATCGTCCAGTTCGGGCGTCGCAAGCGGCATCCGCCGCGCGTCCACCTCGGCCACCATGGCCTGCAGGCGTTCGCCGCTCAAGCGGAATAAATCGGCCTGATCCGGCGTCGGCGCCTGTTCGGCGAGATGCAGGCGCGCAAGCGCGTGTTCGAGCGCCTTGGCCAGCGTGCGGATCGAATCGATGCGGGCAGTGCCGGAAATGCCACCCAGCGTGTGTGCTGCACGAATGACGGGCTCTTGCGGCACCAGCACCGGGTTGTGCTGGAAGCGCGGCAGTTCTTCGCGCAAGGTCGCGACGTGCTGGTGCGCCTCGGCGATGTAGAGCTCGAACAACTGGCGCGAAATCTCGGCGTCGCCGATCCGCACGGTGTCCGGCTCGGGCGGCGGCGCCTCGGGCTCTTCCAGGGTCAGATCGCCCGACGCGACGGCGTCGTCGATGGCATCCAGCTCCTCCAGCTCTTGCGCGTCAGATCCGGTGGGCTCAAGCGCGAGATCAACCGGCTCGATCAGCTCGGCCGGCGCCGCGGTGTCGACCACCTCTTCAAACTCGGGGACGGCATCGAGCGCTTCAAGCTCTGCAAGACTGGCCTCGTCCGTGCCTTCCTCGACCGGCGGCAGCTCCGGCGCTTCGAGTTCGATTGGCGCAGCCTCATCGGCCGTCGCAAATTCCACCGCAGCGACGGTTTCAACCGGCTCGGCTTCGGGCACGAGCTCAGGAGCCGGCTCAAGCACGACATCCTGCAGCGACTCGTGCGCCAGATCCGCCTCGAGCGGCTCGACTGGCACGATCTCCGGAATCTCGATCGGTGCGGCGGCCGCGGGCTCTGGTTCCGGCGCGAGCTCAACCGGCGCTTGAACCTCAAGCACCTCTTCGGGTTCGGGCTCCAGGTCGAGGTCGAGCGTCGGCAGGCTCGGCACTTCCTCGGCAGGCGCAGGTTCGTCATGCGCGTTAAGGAAAGCCTCGCGCATTTCCAGCGGCGCGAGCAGCGTCGCCGTCAGATCGACTTCTTCCTCGCCGGCGTGGGAAGGCAGTGCCTCTTCGTCAGTCAGCGACACTTCAGCCAGATCGAAATCGAGCGTCGCTTCGCTCGTCGGTGCGGGCGGCGGCGCGATCGGCGCCATCATCGGCGGCTCGACGATCTCTTCCGGCTCGGATTCGAAACTCAGCGACGCGAGATCACCCGGTCCGGTCAGGCTAGCGGTGAGATCGAGGACTTCTTCTTGCTCTACTGCCTCCGCCTTGAGTTCATCCAGCTCGGCCATCAACGGCTTCGCAGATTCGGCGGCACTGACTGCATCGTCGAACGGTGCGAGCAGGGTGGCTGTCAGATCAACGGTTTCCGGCTCTTCTTCGGCAACCGAATCCTGCACCGGGGCGAGCAAGGTCGAAGCAAGATCAATCTCAGGCCCGTCATTGTCGAACTCAAGATCGAGATCAAGGTTGGCCGCTGCCGCAGCGGACGCGGGCGCCGCAGCAGGTACTTCCACCGGCGCCACCGGGGCGGCGGTGGACACGTCGGGCGAGACGCCTTCCATCAGCGCATCAAGCGCCTCGGTCTGGGCGATCAAAGCACTTGCGTCACGCCATGTGCTGCCACCCGCTTCGAGTTGCCTCACCCAGGCGCCGAAGAGCACATGGGCGTTGGCGACGAGATCAAGGAAGGGCTGAATCGCGTCACGCTCCTGCTGCAACCAGCGGTTGAGCGAGAATTCCACCGCCTTGGCCGCGTCGGAGAAATCGCTGAGGCCGACCATCCGGCTCGAACCCTTGAGCGTATGAAAGCCGCGGCGAATCGTGACGATGTTTTCGTGGTTGTGCGGATCAAGCGAGGCCGCCTCGCGGTGCGAGCGGATCGTCTCCAGCACCTCGTGCGCTTCTTCCAGGAAGATCGCAAGTAGTTCGGCGTCGATCTCGTCTTCGCTGGCGGAGATCAGGCGAGCCGCATCGGCCGACGGCTCCGGTGCCGCAGCCGGGGCGATAGCGGCAACAACTTCCTGCACCTTCGCGGAGTCATCACCCGTTTTCAACGCCGCGAGCGCTTCCCGAGCCTGCTGCTCGAGTTTGGTGTCGGCCAGCAACGCTGCGTCTTCGCGCAGGGTTTCGAGGTTCTGCTTGAGTTCCTCGCGCACCTTCTGATCGGCAGGCGCTTCCGCCAATTGCTGGATCAGCTGCTGCGTCTCGCGGCTTTGCTGGCGCACTTCCGCTTCGATCGTAGCCGGCGCTTCGGGCGCTACAGCCCCGCCTTGCGGGGCGAGGAATTTCTCAAGCCGCGCCGGGCCGAAACGCAGGGCCTCGACAAAGAAGCCCAGCGCAGAGAATTCATGCGCGATCTGTTCGCAAACTTCGGGAGCAACCGGCTCTTCGCCGCCGAGCGCCGCAATACGCGCGGCGTTCTCTGCGACCAGCTTGGCGGCGTCGGTCTCGCCAAGCATCGAGAATGCACCCTCGACCTGCTTGAGCGGCGCCGACAGCGCGGCCAGCGCGGCACTGTTGGACGGATTGCGGAAATACGTGTCCAGCGTCTGCTCGACCTGGCCCAGGCTGGTCTGGATTTCACGCGCCAGCTGGTTGAAGAACAAGCGCTCCTGCGCACGCCGCGAGCTTTCGCCGAACAGCTGTTCGTCGAGTTCGCCCGGATCGCGGCCAGCCTCACGCGCGACAAGCCGCGCAACCAGCGCATCGACCTGGCGTTGCAGCAGATCCTGGTTGGGCGCAGAGGCGGCATCAACCGCCTGCTCGGCGATCAGCAAAGCCGTCGCGACATCCATCGACAGGTCGTCGTTCGACTTCAGCGGATCCTTGCGCAACCACGCTGCGGTGCCATACAGCGCCTCAATCAGCCGCGCAACTGCGGGCTGATGCAGCGTCTGCAACGGCGCACGCGCAGCAGCGAGGCTCTCCTGAAACAGCGGCAGACCAACTGCAGACCCTGCCGCGAATTTATTCCACGACTCCTTGGCCTTCTCGATCGCTTCGCGCAACGCGCGCTGCAACGGCGCCAAGGGCGTTTCTGCGATGCGCGCATCATCTGCTGCGGGCAGCAAGGCATCAAGACGGAACGCGCTGCGCACCGCACGCGCATGCTCGGTATTGATGCTCGCTTTGGCTACATGGAACAGCACGTCGCGCACGAGGCGCTCGGCCACCACATGGGAGCCTTCGAGCAGGCGGCGCATCTGCGTGTCGATTCGCCGGCACAGGCGCTGCGCATCCCGGTCAGCGGGGATCGCGCGCAGAGCCAGGCCCTCGAAGAACGCAATCGACGCCCACCAGAAGCCCTGCGCTCCAGGAGCCGGATTGATTTCTGCAATCCGCTGGATCGCAACGAGCATCAAGCGCGGGCCGCTGTCCGACGCGGGTTCGCGCAGCCAGGACAGCAGGCCTTTCTCGAAGCGCGCGCGAGCCGTGCGCAACTCTTTGGCTGCGGCCGCCGGATCCAGGCTGACGTGCGAATCCTGCGATGGCCGCACGGCCAGATTCGGGAAAAACAGCTCGCTCTGCCCCGGCACCTCGACACCGCGGGCCTCAGCGATCTCCGCGTAGAGCGGGTAGAGACGCAGCGGCTGGTGCGGCGCGCCGTCCTGCAGTTCCGCAAGATAGTTGCCGAGTGCAGTCAGCGCACGGCGCAGCAACGGCGCATGCGTATCGCAAAATTCGATCTGCCCCCCCGCAAGCGAGGCCAGCAGCGCATCGAGCGCCTCGGCAAACTGTGTCACGCCGTCGAGACCGACGACGGAGAGCGCCCCCTGGACCTGGTGGACATGGTTCTGGGCGAAGCGCAACTGTTCGCTGCGGTCCTCGCCCGCTTCCACCTTGGTCAAAGCATCCTGTGCCCGGGCCAGGGCAGCATCGATCTCGCCCCGAACCCAAGTCAGCGGGGCGATGTCGAGTTCCATCTCGGAATTCATCGTCAGCGTCTTTCCCTGCGGGTCTTACACCTTGAAGCCGGAAACCGAGCCCTTGAGTTCGACCGCGAGGTCGGCGAGCTGGCCAATCGAGACGGCGGTCTGTTGTGTACCGCGGGTGGTTTGTTCGTTGAGGCTCAGAATGTCGCGCATGGCATCTGCCACCTCGGTCGCGACGTTTGCCTGTTTCTGCGTGTCGGACGAAATCTTTTCAACCAGCGAGGCCACTTCCACCGACACGTCACCGATTTCGGCCAGCGCCTGACCTGCGGCATCAGACAGCTTGGCGCCATCGACCACACCACGGGTCGAGTTTTCCATAGCGGCCACGGCATCCTGCGTATCGGTCTGAATGGTCTTCACGATCGCCGCGATCTGCTTGGTGGCTTCGGCAGAACGTTCCGCGAGGCGCTGCACTTCTTCCGCAACCACCGTAAAGCCGCGACCGGCTTCACCTGCGGACGCGGCCTGAATGGCGGCGTTCAGCGCGAGCACGTTGGTCTGCTCGGTAATGTCCGAAATCAGTTCCACGATTTCACCGATTTCCTGCGAGCTTTCGCCGAGGCGCTTGATCCGCTTGGAAGTTTCCTGGATCTGCTCCCGGATTTCGTTCATACCCTTGATCGTGTTCTGCACCGCGTCTTGACCCTTACGCGCGGCATCCAGCGAGCGGCGGGCAACCTGAGCGGATTGCAGCGCGTTGCCCGACACGTCGGTCATCTGACGCGCCATCTCCGTCACCTGCGAACCAGCCTGTTGAATCTCGCGGGACTGCTTTTCAGCGGCAACGATCAGCTCATCCGAGGTCTGCTTCGCGGCTTCGGTTGCTGCCGTCACGCGGCCTGCTGCGTCGTTCAGGCGGCGAACGAGAACCGAGAGCTCTTCAATCGTGTAGTTAACCGAGTCCGCGATCGCGCCGGTGATGTCTTCGGTAACCGTTGCACGCACGGTCAAGTCGCCATCCGCCAAGTCGCCCATCTCGTTCATCAAACGCAGAATGGCCTGCTGGGTGGCGTTCTTTTCGCTTTCGGCCTGCGCACGCTGGCGCTCCGCTTCGGCCTGACGCATCTTCAGGTCATCGTTGTAGACCTTCGCGAGCAGCGCGAGGGTCACCAGCGCCAGCGCCGCGAACACGATGATCAGGGCGGTCAGCGCAGTGAATCCAACGTAGGCCTTGTTGTAGGCGGCCGCGAGTGCATCGGTGGCGGCCAGCAGCTTGGACGAATCATTGAAGATCTGGCTACCGGCACGCTTTGCCTGAACCAGCAGCTGGATATTGCCAAGAATGTTTTGAACGCCCTGCAGGTGTTCTTCGCCCGCTTCGCGCAGCGCACCGATCTTGTTCTTCATGTCGCGGTCGGAGTCCGGCGTCATGTTGTCAAGAATCTCGACCAGCTCGCGGAAGGTGTTGGCGTCCTTGCCCAGCAGGAAGGCCACTTCCGGGTCGATCGCGTCCGCAACGAGCAGCGCGTTGGCGTTTTTCGCCATACGTTGGGTCAGCATCACGACCTGGTTCGCGGTTGCGATCTCGCGCGCATTCGCGCCGGTCTGCAGCTTCAATGCGGCGACCTGCTCGGACAAGTCGAGCAACTTCGGGTTTTCCGAGTTGATCGTCGTCACCGCCGCGCCGAGGGTGGAGAGGTTCTTTTGCTGGCTGATCAGCTGCTGGGCGTCTTTGTTGGTCTTTTCCCAGAGCTTGGTCACGGCATCGAGCTCCTCGCGCACGCTACGGCCGCTGGCCGGTACCGAGGTGCCGTCGACCGAACCACCGTTGCTCACCGCGCCAAGCAACTGCTCGAAACGCTCACGGCTGTCCTTCAATTCGGTGAAGGCCCCCGGGTTACCTTGCAGGGCCTGCTGCGCCGCTTTCGCGAGACGCTGCGACAAGGTGCGCATCTGGCCGGCCGCCGACACGTAGGCAGTGCCGAATCCGGCGCTACGCAACTGCCATGCCGTGAGGCCCACCGCGATCAGCGTGAAAAGACCGAACAGGATGCCCAGCAGACGCAGCTGCTCGGCCACCGTCTTGCCGCCAAGCAGCGGCAGTTGGGACAGTCCAGAGGCCGTGGCAGTGCCTGCCTTGGCCTCCATCACTGTGTCTTCCATGATCGTGCTGTCGCCGGACAGCTCTGCGCCGGTGCGCTTCTGGCCGAGAGTGCGGCCGAACAGTTTGAGGGCCATGCAGGTACTCCGAGGTGCGGACGTTATGTTGTTGTGAGCGTTTGGGTATTCAGGTGCGATACGGTCAGTGATTCACGTTGGCCGCATCGAGGAAGCGCGGTTCGGCGAGTAGTTGCCGCACCGACAGGCGCTTCCAGAGGCGATCCTGGCTATCACGCAGCCCGCCCGCGACCCACGGACGGGGGTCGTGGAAGCGCGGGTCGACATCGAAATCGTCAGGGTTGCGCAGACCGATCGCGCGGGAGACGAGCAAGGCGGTATTCACACCGAGCCGTGAGCCCACCAGCAGCAAACGCGATTCGCTGCCGGTTACCACCGGGGACAAACCGAGGAACGCAGGGAAATCGACGACGCTGAACAGGTTGCCGCGAACGTTGGCCAGCCCGCGGAACCAGTCCTGCGTCAGCGGCACTGGCGCGATCGGCGGGACAGCCAGGATTTCGCCCGTATCGGCAAGATCGACCAGCCAGCCCTCGCCGCCGGCGAGCACCGCCAGCAGGGCGGGCTTGGCCGGTGCGTTCTTGGTGCCGGCGAGACGGTTCGAAAGATCCTGCTGGAACTCTCTCAGACTGATGCGCTTGGCCATGCTCGCCGCTCCGCTTTCAGCCCAGGGCCTTGATCTTTTCGAGCAGCAGATCGAGATCGAGCGGTTTGGTCAGGTAATCGTTGGCACCCTGGCGCATGCCCCAGATCTTGTCGGTTTCCTGATCCTTCGAGGTGCACATGAAGATCGGGATGTGACGCGTCGTATCTTCGCGCGAGATCGTACGAGTGGCTTGGTAGCCGTTGATGCCAGGCATCACGACGTCCATCAGGATCAGATCGGGGAGTTCAGCCTTCGCCTTCTGCACGCCATCGGCGCCATCTTCAGCTGTGACGACGTTGTAGCCGTGCTTGACAAGAAACTCCATCAAGGCAAAACGGTCGGTGGGCGAATCATCAACGACGAGAATCTTTTTGATCGGCATGGGTACTCCTTGTTTGCTCAGCGGGGTCAGGTGCGGCGGGCGTGTGCGGCCACCGCCTTGAGCAGGCTGTCCTTGGTAAAGGGTTTCGTTAAATACTCATTGGACCCGACCATGCGACCACGCGCACGGTCAAACAGACCGTCCTTGGACGACAGCATGATCACCGGGGTAGCGGAAAACTTGGGATTCTTCTTGATCAGCGCGCAGGTCTGATAGCCATCGAGCCGCGGCATCATGATGTCAACAAAGACGATGTCGGGATGATGGTCGGCGATCTTCGCCAGGGCATCAAAGCCGTCTTCGGCGAGCAGCACGTGACAGCCCGCTTGGGCGAGGAAGATCTCTGCGCTGCGCCGGATGGTGTTCGAGTCGTCGATGACCATCACCTTCACGCCGTTGAGGGTCGGAGCATCAGCCAAGACGCATACCTCCGCAGTTCATGCCCGCATTGTTGGAATTGTCGATGTGACGCGTGAATATAACTGAAATTACCCGCGCGGCACCGCAAAAGGCCAGCAACGCCGGCTTCAGCGCTGTTTCTTGCTCAGATTTCGACGAGTTCAAAATCATCCTTGCGCGCTTCGCATTCGGGGCAGGTCCAGTTCGGCGGGACATCTTCCCAGCGCGTGCCCGGCGCAATGCCCTCGTCGGGCAGGCCCTGCGCTTCGTCGTAGATGAAGCCGCAAATCAGGCACATCCAGGTACGCATCGGGGTTTCGGCGGACACGCTCATTTCTTTATGAAATTCATTTAAGATTTGACGATATTACCGCATTTCGCGGCCCCGCCCGCCATCCCTCAATGCCCTCCCAACCCCACGCCACGGCACTTCCAGTCGTGTTGAGCCTCGCTTGCAGCGACCCTTCCGGAGGTAGCGGCAACATTGGTGCTGCGCTGTCGATCGCGGCAGCCGGCGCGCATGCCGCTTGCGTAACGACCGGATTGAGCGTGCGTGACACACGCAACGTGGAGCGCTTCTGGCCGGTCGAGGCCGAGCTGATCGACGAGCAAGCGCGTGCCGTGCTTGAGGATCTGCCGGTTTCGGCCTTCCACATCAGCACGCTCGCCGACGCGCGAACCGCCGCAATGGTCGCGGCGCTGGTGGCCGACTATCCGAGTGTGCCGGTCGTGCTGGATCCAGATCTTTACGGTGGCCGCGACGATGGCCAGATCGATGAAGACCTGATCGGCGCACTTTGCGAACTTTTGTTGCCGCAGTGCGCGCTGTTCATTCCCAACAGCATCGAAGCACGTGTGCTGGCCGACGAACAGGAAAGCGACGGACTGGCCGGCCGGCCGCTCGCCGAATGCGCGCAGATCCTGCTCGATTCGGGCTGTGAGCATGTGCTGATCACCGGCAGCCACGAACCCACCGCGCAAGTCATCAACACGCTTTACGGCATCCGAGGCGTAGTGCGGGCAGATGCATGGGAACGCCTACCGGGCAGTTACCTCGGCGCCGGCATCACCCTCTCGGCGGCCATCGCGGCAAGGCTCGCGCGCGGCGAGGCCTTGTCCGACGCTGCGCGGAGCGCGCAGGCCTATGTCTGGCAGACGCTCGCCAATGCACAGCAGCTCGGCATGGGGCGGCGGATTCCGCATCGCCCGCTCGGGGGCCAGCCATGACTCGTTTGCGCCGCGGGCTGTACGCGATCACGCCGGACTGGACCGATACGGCTCGCCTGCTGGCGACAACCGAATCCATTCTCGCTGGCGGCGCAGTGCTTCTGCAGTACCGCAACAAGCTCGCCGACGCGGCGCTCGCGCTCGCGCAGGCCACCGCGCTGCTGGCGCTGTGCCAGCGCTACACCGTGCCCCTGCTGATCAACGACGATGTGGCACTTGCTGCCGCAATTGGCGCGGACGGCGCCCACATCGGCCGCGACGATGGCGAACTGGCCGCCGCGCGCGCCCGGCTTGGTGCCACCGCGATCATCGGCGTGTCGTGCTATGCCGATCTCGACCGTGCGCGCGACGCGGCAGAGTGCGGCGCCGACTACGTCGCCTTCGGCGCGATGTTCGCGTCGCCAACCAAACCCCACGCGCCGCCCGCACCGATGTCGCTGCTCGGCGCAGCGCGTGCGTTCGGCAAGCCGGTGGCCTGCATTGGCGGCATCACCGCAGAGAACGCCGGCGCGCTGGTCGCCGCTGGCGCCGACCTGCTCGCGGTGATCAGCGATCTTTACGAATCCGCCGCGCCGCGCGAACGCGCTGCCGCCTACGCCGCACTGTTCGCCGGCCGCTGATCGGCACGGGACGCGAGCGCCCGGCGGTGAGACAATCGCCGGCCTCGAAATCGCATTCCCGAGTCCCAAACATGTCCGATCGCAATCAAGAGCTCTTCGACCGCGCCCAGCGCAGCATCCCCGGCGGCGTCAATTCACCCGTTCGCGCCTTCCGTAACGTCGGCGGCACGCCGCGTTTCTTTACCCGCGCCCAGGGCAGCCGGCTGTGGGACGCCAACGGCAAGGAGTACATCGACTATGTCGGCTCCTGGGGCCCGGCGATCCTCGGCCACGCCCATCCGGACGTGATCCGCGCGGTGCAGGAGAAAGCAGCGCTGGGGCTCTCGTTCGGCGCACCGACCGAGATCGAGGTCGAGATGGCCGAAACCCTCTGCCGCCTGGTGCCCAACCTCGACATGGTGCGGCTGGTGTCGTCAGGCACCGAGGCAACGATGAGCGCGATCCGGCTCGCGCGCGGTTTCACCGGCCGCGACGCGATCGTGAAGTTCGAAGGCTGCTACCACGGCCACGCCGACAGCCTGCTGGTGAAGGCCGGCTCTGGCCTGCTGACCTTCGGCAACCCGTCCTCGGGCGGCGTGCCGGCGGATTTCGCCAAGCACACCATCGTGCTGCCCTACAACGATGTCGCCGCGCTTGAAGAAGTGTTTGCCAGCCGCGGCGGCGAAATCGCCACGGTGATCCTCGAACCGGTGGTCGGCAACATGAACCTCGTGATGCCCAGCCGCGCCTTCCTCGACGCGCTGCGTGCGCTGTGCACCAAGCACGGCAGCATCCTGATCTTCGACGAGGTGATGACCGGCTTCCGCGTCGGCCCGAAGGGCGCGCAAGGCCTGTTCGGCATCGATGCCGATCTGGTGACGCTGGGCAAGGTGATCGGCGGCGGCATGCCGGTGGGCGCCTTCGGCGGCCGGCGCGAGATCATGGAAAAGATTTCACCGCTTGGCGCGGTGTATCAGGCAGGCACCTTGTCAGGCAGCCCAGTGGCGGTGGCTGCGGGCCTCGAAACCCTGCGCCTGATCAGCGCGCCGGGCTTTTACGAGAACCTCGCGGCGCGTACGAAGCAGCTCACCGACGGCTGA
>JAJZLD010000378.1 GCA_021803785.1 Pseudomonadota bacterium
AGTCGATGTGTTCCTCGGTGTCGTCGAGGATCTCCTGCAGGATGTCGCGCGACACATAGTCGCGCACCGATTCGCAGTGAGCGATCGCGTCCTTCAGGTCGCCGTGGGCGGTCGTCTCGAGCTTCAGGTCGCCCTGCATGCATTCAACGACGTTCTCGCCGATCATCAGCTTGCCGAGGTCCTGCAGGTTCGGCAGGCCCTCGATCATCAGGATGCGCTCGATCAGCTTGTCGGCGTGTTTCATCTCTTCGATCGACTCGTGATACTCGTGCGAGCCAAGCCGGTCGAAGCCCCAGTTCTTGTAGATCCGGGCGTGGAGGAAGTACTGATTGATTGCGGTGAGTTCGTGCTTAAGCTGCTTGTTGAGCAACTGGATGACCTTCTTGTCGCCTTTCATGTCGGGCTCTCCGTTCTTGCGCTGGGGCTTGTGCGTTGGGGCAGGCATGGCAAACGCGCAGGCACGCAAGGGCGTGCTGCGCGCAACGACCGCATTGCGTGGCTACGCCCAGCGTCGCGCTCAGGTCGCGCAAACGACGCGCGCCATTGCCGGCGGCTTGCTGGACTTGCCGTTCAGTGACGGCATTGCAGACACACACGTACATAGCCTAGTCCCGCGGAGAGCGTTGCCACAAGCCCATGTTTGAAAAACGGCTAGAGCAACATGAATAGGAATGGTTCGCATTCTGCTCTTGCGGACGCAAAAGGTCAATTGCGTCCGCCTGCCATTGGGGGCTTCAATGAAAACAGGCCGCAGAGGCGGCCCGTGATGTGTGCAGCAGCATTCCGCTGCAAGCGGCGGTGCGACTACTGTGCCGGCTTGGTGGGCGCCGACATGCTGCTGTTCAGCGATTCGTGTACCACGTCGAGTTGGCGGATCTGCTCCGGCGTCATCACTTCGAACAGGCGCACGACTTTGCGCACCCCGGTGGTCGTGCTCGCCACAAAGGTCGCAACTTCTTGCTCGCGCGGCGAAACTATCCCCATCAGGTACGCCACACCCGATTCGGTTACGACTTTGACCTGAGTCGAGGAAATTTCCTTGGTCTCGACCAGTCGTGCTTTGATCTTTGATGTCGTCAGCGCGTCGCTGCTCTGTTGCGAGAAGCTCGAACGGGGCCCGATTGTCAGTTCGTTGTGCACCGTCCGGATCTGGTGCGGCAGTGCGCGCACTTGCCGTTCCGCTTCGGCTTTCGCTGCCTCGTCTGCCACCTCGCCGCTCAGCAAAACGATACGGTTGAAGCTTGTTACCGACACGCGGGCCGTTGGTCCGAGCTTGTTGCTGATGGCGGAAGATGCCTTCGCCTCGATCGTCGAATCCTCCACCTGTACGCCGTAGGAGCGGCGATCAATGGTCGCCGTGACACCCACGGCTGCGCCGGTGACAACCAACGGGACGCAGGCTGGCAGCGAGCTCGCCACTACCAGCGCCAATGTGATGCTGCGCAGACTCATGCTTCAGACCCCAGCAACAGGCAGTCGATGCCATCGCAGATGCAATGAATCGCCAGGATGTGGACTTCCTGGATGCGCGCAGTGCGGTCGTGCGGCACGCACAGATGCACGTCGCCGTCGCGCAGCATTGCGCCGATCTTGCCGCCACCCTTGCCTGTCAGCGCCACGACACGGATGTCGCGCTGGTGGGCCGCCTCGATCGCAGCCATCACGTTGGCGGAGTTGCCCGAGGTCGAGATCGCCAGCAATACGTCGCCCGCCTGGCCGAGGCCGCGGACCTGTTTGGCGAAAATCTGTTCGTAGGAGTAGTCGTTCGCGATCGCTGTGATTGCCGAGGTGTCGGTGGTCAGTGCGACCGCAGCCAGTTCTGGCCGTTCGCGCTCGAAACGGCCAATCAGCTCGGCTGCGAAGTGCTGGCAGTCGGCCGCTGAGCCGCCGTTACCGCAAGCGAGAATCTTCCCGCCGTTTATCAGCGCATGGGTCATCGCTTCGATCGCGCCGGCAATTGGCGCGGCCATGGCGTCGACTGCAGCGATTTTCGCATTGGCGCTGTCTTCGAACTGCTGCGCGATATGGGCAATCAAGTCCATTGTGGCCCCTTGGTCGGTGTCTGAATGGGCGTGCGCCCCAGAATTCGGCGGAGTTTAGCATGCACCCACGAGCCCCCTTTTGCGGATCTGAAACAGGATGAAACCGCGCTCATCCGGGTATCATCCGCGCCCAGCATGATGCCTCGAACCTTGCGCCATCCGCGTCACGAGCGATGGTTGGCGAACACACCCTCTGTCCCGCGCAGCGAGATGCGAACCTGGCTTACCGGCAGGGGGTCGCTGACTGCCCGTATCCGTGCCCGCTGTGGCGCGTTTGAGGTTCGCGTCCTGCAGCAACGCCTTGGTCTGCCGTTGCCGGATGAACGCCGGCTGATCGGTCTGCGCTGGCATGCGTCGGCGCTGGTGCGCGAAGTGCTACTGTGTGCCGATGGTGTGCCGGTCGTGTTCGCCCATTCGGTTGTACTGCCCAAGCATCTACGTGGCGCGTGGCATCTCGTCGCGGGGCTCGGTACCCGTCCGCTCGGGGCAGTACTGTTCGCGGATCGCTCGGTGAAGCGCGGGCAACTGCATTTCAAGGCGCTCGATGCGCGGGATCCGCGCTGGCAACGCGCGATCGCGGCGAGCGGCGTCGCGCCGAACGGAGCATTGTGGGCGCGTCGTAGCGTGTTCAAGCGCGCTGGTGGCCCGATTCTTGTAACCGAGGTCTTTTTGCCGACGCTTCCGAGGCTTTTCAAGTGACCCTGTACGAACGCCTGCGAACATATGAACGCCTGATGCGGCTCGACAAACCCATCGGGATTCTGTTGCTGTTGTGGCCGACGCTCTGGGGGCTATGGTTCGCCGGGGCCGGCAAGCCGAGTCTTTGGGTGGTTTGGATCTTTGTTCTCGGCACCGTGCTGATGCGGTCAGCCGGCTGCGTGATCAACGACTATGCGGACCGTCACTTTGATGGTCACGTCGAGCGCACGGCGCAGCGCCCGCTTGCAACCGGCGCGATCGGCACAGGTGAAGCGCTGGCCCTCGCAGCGGTGCTGGCGGCGCTGTCCTTCTGCCTGATCCTGCCGCTGGATCGCATCAGCACGGTGCCGAGA
>JAJZLD010000048.1 GCA_021803785.1 Pseudomonadota bacterium
CTCACCCTGCGGACGACGATCGCCGACCGTTCGCGAGCGAGCCGCGCAGCTTTGGCGACCGCGCGCCGCGCGGCGAGAGCTTTGGCAATCGCGAGGGCTTCGGCAACGGCGAACGCCCGGCCGGGCGTGAAGGTTTCGGCAATCGTGATGGCTACCCGAAGCGCGAAGGCTTCCGTCGTGACGAGGCGCCGCGCAGCTTTGGTGATCGTCCGGCACGCGATGCCGCGGCCTACGGTGATCGTCCGCAACGCGAAGCTCGCCCGAGCGGCGAGCGCAGCTTTGCCGATCGCCGTCCGGATGCGCCGCGCAGGTCGTGGGGCGATAGCAAGCCCTTCGCTGCTGAGCGTCCGCGTCGCAAGTTCGACTGATCGCACGCTGATTGCCAGAAACGGCCGGGATAATCCGGCCGTTTTTCTTGTGCGCCGGGCACGGATGCACAAGAAAAAAGGGCCGGATTGCTCCGGCCCTTCTATCGATTGCCTTGGCGGATCAGAACTTCAGGAAACGGGCGCTGAGTGCCGGCACCTTGATCGTATAGATCCCGTCTGCTGCGCTGATTGTGCTGCTGGCGAGCAGGTCGCTCAGATCGGTCGTCACGCCGCTGATGGCTTTGCTGTCGAGCTTGATCGTGACTTCGCTGCTGCCGGTGTTGAGGATCACCAGGACACGGTTGGTACCGGCGTCCTTGCGATCGACGTACAGCGTGCTGTCGGCGTAGATATGGGTGCGCGAACCAAAGGCGAGCGCCGGGTTGCTGTCGCGCAGAGCCCAAAGCTTTGAAACGTAGCTCTTCAGATCGCTTTGACGCGCGTTGAGTGCACCGACCGGGCCACCCACGGTGGTTGCCACGCCATCGATGACGGCGCTGTCACGGCTGACGTGGTCGTCGCAGAGACCCACTGCGGCACAGGTGGAATCGGGTTGCTTCGCCGCGAAGCCGGCTACTTCCTGACCGATTTCATCGCCGTAGTACAGCGTGATCGGGCCGCTGTATGCAGCCATGAACGAGAACGCCAGCTTGTGACGATTCCAGTATGCGTCGTCTGACGGCTGGGCGATGCCGCCACGCTGCAGCAGATCGCCGAAGCGGACCAGGTCGTGGTTGGTTAGCATCAGGTTCGGCATGGCATGGTCGGGGTAGGCAGCCTGAACCGTTGAGTAGACTTCTTTCAGCGTGCTTGCCGGCTTCTTGCCGGCGCCGCTTTCTTCGACTGCCAGCGTTTGCACGACGCGGTAGCGGCTCGGGAAGTCGAAGTTCGAGAGCAGGCCAGGCGCTGCCGCGCTGCCGTAGCCGCTGGCCGTGATCTGGCTTTCGCCCTTCCAGATTTCTCCGACCATGTAGCCCAGCGGGTGGACCGTGGCGCCGGACGCGTTGGTGTAAGTCACGCTTGCCGAAGCCTGCTGAACCGCTGCGCGCAGCTTGGCCCACTGATCAACCGGTACCTGATAGGCCTGGTCAAGGCGCCAGCCGTCGATCTTCAGTTCCTTGATCCAGTAGGTCGCAACCTCGGCATAGAAATCGTAACTGCCGGGATAGCTGACTGGGTTTGCGCCGCCGGTCGGAGTCTTGCCCGTCGGCGAGGCGACGACGTTGTCCTTGTGGTGCCCGAATACGCCATCGAAGAACACATACAGGCCGCGTTTGTGGGCCTCGGCGACGAGCGTTTTGGCTTGGTCGAGGGTGCCGAACTTCGGGTCCACCTTGAAGTAGTTGCTGGTGAAGTAGCCCGTTGCGTCGAGGCGCGTCGCCCAGATGTCCTGACCCGCCTTGGGGATCGACTCGAAAATCGGCGTTAGCCAGATCGCGTTCGAGCCGGTGCTCTTGATGTAGTCAAGCGAATTGATGATGCCCTGCAGATCGCCCTTGTGGTGGCTGGAGCCGTAGCCGACGTTGTAGTCCGCGCTTGAATCACCGTCGACGAAGGACTCCACCATGATCTGGTAGATGCGAAGTCCGCACTCAGCGCTGGCGGTGCCTTTGAAGCATGCGAGGCGGCTGTCGGCGCTGGCTGCGGCGGCCGAAATGGTGATTGCGCCGTCTGTCGGCATCGTTGGGGTAGTCGGGGTAGTCGGCGTCGTCGGGGTGGTGGTGTCGCTACTGCCGCCACCGCCGCCGCAAGCGCCGAGGGCGAGCGAGAGTGCGACGGCGATCGGGATCTGCTTGAACAGGGTGCTGCGCATGGGTTTGTTGCTCCTGATTGATGTGGATCCGGGCTGAGGTGCCCGAGCCTCCCTGGCGTCGCTGCCGCCTTCGGGCGGGCGCGCTTCTGCGTTTGGGCGCTACGCTAAGGGGGCTTTGCAGGAGCGTCTTGTCGGTTTTTGTGGTTTTTTACCGAATTCACATTTCGTGATAGCGGATGCCTTGATGGGTGCCACGCTCGGTGAGCAGGGCTTCCAGTCGTGGCGCCAGTTCTGACAGACGCAGGTTCCAGTGCGGCGCGAGCTTCAAGCGCGGCGGTACTTCGCTTCCGAGTCGTTGAATCAGGATTCGTGGCGCCAGGCGTTCGACGAAGTCAGCGAGCAAGGCCAGATACTCGTCCTCGCCGAACAGGGGGACTTTGGCTGGATCCGACTGCCATTCGCGAGCCAGAGCGGTGCCGCGCACCAACTGGAGTTGATGGAATTTGATCGCTTGGAGCGGCAGTGCTGAAAGGCGGGATGCGCCGATGAGCATGTCTTCGCGAGACTCACCCGGCAGGCCGAATATCAGGTGCCCGGTGATGAACAGCCCTCGCGCGGCCGCGCGCTGAATGGCATCGACACTGCAAGCGAAATTGTGCCCGCGATTGACGCGCGCGAGCGCCGCATCTGAGGTCGATTCGATGCCGATCTCAAGCTCGATCTGCGTTTGATCGGCGAGCCCGGCCAGGTAGTCGAGTACGGCATCGGGTAGGCAGTCCGGCCGGGTGCCAATCGCTAGACCGCTGATCGCCGGGTGCGCCAAAGCAGCCTCATAGCAGGCCCGCAAGCGCTCGAGTTCGCCGTAGGTGTTGCTGTAGGTTTGGAAGTAAGCGAGGTAGCGGCGTGTGTTTGGGTAACGGCGGCTCAGGAAGCCGATGCCAGTGTCGATCTGTGCGTGGATGTCGGCGCGCGCATCAAGATAGCCTGGCGTGAAGCCGGCGTTGTTGCAGAAACTGCAGCCTCCGGTGCCGACGGTACCGTCGCGATTGGGGCAGGTAAATCCGGCTGAGACGGACACTTTCTGGATGCGACCGCCGTGGGTGCGAGCGATCCAGTCGTTGTAGGCGTTGTAGCGGCGTTTGCCGAAGGGTGAGGCGTTGTCGGGAGCATCCATCTGGCGGATTTTCCCGGCAACGCGCTGACTGCGCCTTGATCCGGGTCGGATCAAGGCGCGATCGCGCCGGAGGGCGTTTAGTTGCGCAGTTGCGTGCGGCTGCGCCAACCCATCAGGCCAAGGCCCAACGCGAGCAGGGCGGCTGTTGAGGGCGCCGGGACCGGATTCGGGTGCTCGACAGCGACGCCCTCAAAGATGAAGACCATGTCGTTGAAATCGCGATCGCTCTTGCTGCCGGCGCCGAGCCAGGTGTCTTCGAAACCGACCAGCAGGCGGTCGTCGCCGATGTCCAGCGCGAACGCGCGGGCATGGATCGCGTCGTCGTTCCAACCGCGCGGGTCGTCATTGGTGCTGCCCGGGCCGGTGAAGAAGTACTCGACGTTCGGCAGGTTGATGCCGTCGTAGACGAGGCGTTGGGTCTGCAGGCCGAACACCAGCTGGCTGCCGAGCGTCAGACCGGTGATGTCGCGCGACATGCCGATCTGCGTCGCAAGGCAGGTGTTACCGGCTTTGGCGGTCTGATAGGAACAACCGGCACGAGTCTGGAACAGTTGGTTGGAACTGTTGACCGGGTTGTAGATGCTCAGGTTGTTGGTGCCACCGCTGGCGTAGATCGGATTCCAGAACGCGGCGGTGTCGAAACCGCCGCCATCGCTTGCCAGGAATAGATTGGAATCCCGTGCGGCGCCCGTGCCGACATAGGTGACGCGCACCTTTTCGGACGTGGCGAACAGCCCCAGCGGTGCTGCCGGGCTTGTCTTGAGCGCATTGAACTGGCTGCTGGTGATCAGCGACGCATCGAAGCGGCTGAACCACTCTGGGCCCATCTGGACCTGCGGCGTAGTGGTGGTGCCGATCAAACTGCTGATCGGCGCGGCCGCGGCTGTGCCCGCGGCGCCAGCCGACAGGGCGAGCAGCCCGGCGGCAATCTTTTTGTGCATGATGTGTTTCCTCGGTTTGGTGTCGCGTACGCTGAAACCGTTCGCACGAGGCGGGGGGCGGTATCTGCGTACGCAGCAAAGCATCGGCTCTGCTGCGGTGTAGCCTAAAGAAACCCTGTGCCGCGAGGCTTGTTAAAAACCGTGAAACGGATCGGCGCAAGTGATCCTCGTCACGATGTCTGGAACCTAATCGCTGCGCCGCTTTCAGAAACTTTGTTGTTTAACAGGAAATACCAATGGCAGTTTTGCGACTGGCGTTGACCACGCTTTGCCGTGACCTGCGTGCGGGTGAACTGAACCTGTTGCTCGTCGCGCTGGTCCTTGCGGTTGCCAGCCTCACCAGCGTGGCGTTCCTGACCGATCGGGTCGGCCGAGCGCTGGATCGCGATGCCAACCAGTTGCTGGGCGGTGACATGCTGCTGGTGGCGGATCACCCGCTGCCGCCGGTGTTCACTAACGATGCGCACGCTAGGGGGTTGCGACAGGCGCAAACCTGGCTGTTCTCGAGCATGGTCAGTACGGCCGAACAGGCGCAGCTCGCAGGCGTCAAGGCTGCGAGCGCCGACTACCCTTTGCGAGGTGGCCTGCGCGTGCGTGCGGACATGGCTGCGCCAGAGCGCCCGGTCACGACAGGCCCAGCCCGCGGCGAGGCATGGCTGGATGAACGCCTGATCGCGGCACTCGGTGTGCGTGTCGGGGATGAGGTTGGCGTTGGCCTTCTGAAGCTGCGCGTGGCCGCGATCTTGAGTTATGAACCTGACCGCGGCACCAACTTCTTTGCGCTTGCGCCGCGCTTGATGATGAACCTCGACGATGTACCGGCCAGCGGCCTTGTACAGCCGGGTAGCCGCGTGACTTACCGGTTGCATGTGGCGGGCGACGCTCCGACGGTCGCAGCGTTTGAACGAGCCAGCAAGCCGCGGCTGGCTCGCGGGGAATCGATCGAATCGATCGCCAATGCGCGTCCGGAGTTGCGTGAGATGCTTGAACGCGCGCATCGCTTCCTGTCACTTGCAGCCTTGCTTGCAGTGGTGTTGTCGGCTGTTGCGGTCGGGCTCGCGACGCGCCGCTTCGTCCTGCGTCATGTAGATGGATGCGCCGTCATGCGGTGCTTCGGTGCGACACAGCGGACTCTGCTCAGCGTGTTTCTGGCCGAATTTGTGCTGTTGGGTTTGCTCGCCGCCGTCCTTGGGGCGGTGCTGGGCATGCTGGCTCATCTGCTTCTGGCTGTGGCGCTCAGCACGCTGATTGCCACGGACCTACCTCTGCCCTCGGTATGGCCTGCATTGCAGGGCGTGGTGGCCAGCTTCGTCTTGCTGCTTGGTTTCTCGATGCCCCAATTGCTGCGACTGGGGCGGGTGTCCACGCTGCGCGTTCTGCGACGCGAATGGGCGGGCTTTGAAGCAACAGGCAACCTTGCTTGGCTCGCTGCGGGCCTGGCCCTGACTGCGCTGATGTTATGGGTGGCGCGTGACTGGCGTTTGGGAGCATGGGTGGCAGGTGGGTTTGCAGTGGCGCTCCTCGGGTATGGGCTTGTTGCACGCTTGGCGATCGGGCTTTTCGCGCGTACGCGGCGCCTCACCGGCGCTGCGGGCGGCGGATGGCGGTATGGGCTGGCCTCGCTTGGCCGCCGTTCGCTCGGTGCAACCGTGCAGGCGGTGTCGCTCGCGCTCGGTGTAACCGCGATGCTGCTGCTTTCAGTTGGGCATGGCGATCTGCTCGACGGCTGGCGTCGGAAGCTACCGCCTGACGCGCCGAATCGCTTCATCATCAATATCCAGCCCGAGCAGCTCGATGGCATCCGACAGCGCTTTGAAAGCGTTGGGCTCGCGCCACCCGATCTGATGCCGATGATCCGCGGTCGTTTGGTCACCATAAACGGCCAAGCCGTCGACCCCGGCGCCTATGAAGATGGCCGCGCACAGCGGCTCGCTGAGCGTGAGTTCAACCTGAGTCACAGTGCGCACATGCAAGAGGGCAACCGTGTGGTGGCCGGCGCGTGGCATGGCAATACCGAAAAACCGGAGTTCTCGGTTGAGCAGGGCATCGCAAAGACGCTGGGGCTCAAAATTGGTGATCGTTTGCGATTCGATATTGCTGGCACGCCGGTCGAAGCGCCGGTGACCAGTCTGCGCGCGCTGGAGTGGGATTCGATGCGCGTTAACTTTTTCGTGATCGGCTCCCCTGGTTTGCTGGCAGGACAACCGACAAGCTACATCACCAGCTTTTACCTGCCGCCACAGCACAACGCGCTGACAACCGCGCTGGTGCATGACTATCCGAACCTTACGATCATCGATACCAGCGCCATTCTTGGCCAGATGCAGCAGACGACGGATACGTTGATTGGTGCGGTCAAGCTGGTGTTCGGGCTCGCTCTGGTCGCCGGCCTGATCGTCATGGCGGCGGCCGTGCAGGCCACGCATGACGAGCGTGCGCATGAGCTGGCGATCCTGCGCACCCTGGGTGCTCGAGATGGGCAATTGCGATCGGCACTGCTGGCGGAATTCGTGGCGCTCGGTCTCGTCGCGGCCTTGCTGGGGTGTTGCGGCGCGCTGGGTGTTGGCTGGGCGCTTACGACACAGGTGTTCCAGTTCGCCTATGCGCCCAGCCTTGGTGCGTTTGCGGCCGCCGCTGCGGTGGCGGTGGTGGCGGTGGTTGTTGCAGGGTGGGTTGGCACGCGCAGTGTGCTCCGCACACCGCCGCTTGCCAGCCTGCGTGCCTTGGCGTGAACAAACGGCGGCGCCTGCCTGGCGCTGTTTCGGGGCAGTGCGTGCTGTGGTGGCGGTGCCGTTTCGTCGCCCCAGTGAATCTCACCGCCCTCCGCCTTGGCCCGTTTCTCGATCTCCGGGTATTGCTCGTCGAGCCAGGCTTGCACAGCTTCCGGTCGCTGCTCATAGGCTTTTTTGATCGGCTTTTGTGGCGTGAAGCCTCAGCGTTTCAGTTAATCCCCCACGGTCCGCACCGCCAACTTCACCCCAAACTCGTGCTCGATCAACTGCATCACCGCCGCACGACTCCACAGGGCAAATTCCATCTTCAACTGTTCTGGCCGCTTTGTAGAGCGCCGACAACAGGTCGGTCACATGTGCGACCTCGAGAAGGTCTGCGCGGGCGCTGGCGAACGCGACAAGCCCAGAGGACAGGTACAGGGTCGAATTGAGCTCCGTCTCAAGCCGCGCGCGCACCCCGGCGACGTAGGCGAGGACCCGCGCGCGATGCCATGTCCTGCTAACGGAGCTTTGAACCGTGAGCTATAGCGCTATCTGATCTGGCCTCCAGCGCCCGAGGGAGCAAGAGCGCTGCCGGCTATACTCTTGGGGTTGACACCGGAGTGCCGATGACCGAATTCCTGCCCTTGCTCGCTGCCATGCTGACGCTCGCTGCCGTCGCTTGGCTGGCGCTGACGATCCGCGCGGCAGTGGCTGCTGCTGAACAGAATGCTGAGATGCGTATCCAGCGCCTTGAAAGCACATTGGTACAGGCGCTGCGTTTGACGGAGACGGATCTCGCGGCGGGTTTCGAGCGCCAAGTCGAAAGGCTTGCCGGTACGCAGGTCGAAACCGCCGAGCGGCTTCGATCGCAGGTGTTCGAAGCTCTGCGTGCTACGGGCGATGCGGTGGCCGATACGCGGCGCACTGTGGAGCAGGGTGGGGCACGACAGCGCGAAGACCTTGCCGCCCGCCTTACCGAGTTGACTCAGGCCACTTCAACACGGCACGAGCAACTGCGCGGACAACTGACCGAGGCGATGCTCAAGAGTGTGGCGGAACAGGCGCGCGCCGATCGCGAATTGTTGCAGCAAGGCCTCAAGGCAGCCTCACTGCAGATGGCGACCAGCAACGAGGCGCTGATGCGGGTGCTGAGCGAGCGACTCGATGCGATCACCGGCGTGGTGCACCAGCGCCTGGACGAGGGCTTCAAGAAGACCAACGAGACCTTCGCCAACGTGATGGCCCGCCTTGCGACGATCGACGAGGCTCAGAAGAAGATCGATGGCCTGACCACCAATGTGGTCAGCCTGCAGGAATTGTTGGGCGACAAACGATCGCGTGGCGCGTTTGGCGAGGTGCAGCTCGAGGCATTGGTGAAGAACGCGCTGCCGCCCGATGGTTATGCATTCCAGGTGCAGCTAGCCAGCGGCGTACGGGCCGACTGCGTGCTTAACCTGCCGGAGCCGACCGGCCGCGTGGCAGTGGATGCCAAGTTCCCGCTCGAGAACTACCACCGCATGTTCGACACCGATGTCGGTGATGTCGAACGCAAGTCAGCCCAGACGGCCTTCCGTGCCGATGTGAAGCGCCACGTTGAGGCGATTGCGTCGAAGTACATCATTCCCGGTGAAACCTCCGATGGAGCGGTCATGTTCGTGCCGGCCGAGGCAGTGTTCGCCGAGATCCACGCCTATCACCCGGAGGTCGTCCAGTTTGCGCTCGTGCGCCGCGTGTGGATCGTTTCGCCCACCACGCTGATGGCCGTGCTGAATACAGCGCGAGCCGTGCTCAAGGACGTCGAGACGCGCAAACAGATCCATGTAATCAAGGATGCGCTCGGCAAGCTCGCCAAGGACTTCACCCGTTTCGACGAGCGCATGCAGAAGCTCGCCACCCATATTCGCCAGGCGCACGAAGATGTTCAGGACGTTCATACGTCAAGCAAGAAGATCTCCGGCCACTTCACGCGAATCGAACAGGTACAGCTTGAAGACCTGCCACGCGCACTCAGCGAAGACGATTCACAGTAGGGCCTGACCACATTCAGGGGGGAATCTCGCCATGTCCATTGATCTCTATTGGCTTTCGGTTGGCACCTTCCAGAAATCGGATGAAGCACTCGCGCTAGCCGCAAAGGACATGCTCGCCCCGCCTTCACCACTGAAGTGAGGCTTAGGGGCTGAGCATTTCGGGGGAGTTGAGGTTTGCGAATGCGGCGGCTTCGTCACTGAAGTCCACCGTGCGTGCGTCAACCGACGCGAGCCAATTCGCTACCTTGCGATCGCCGCGCGCGAGGTAGGCGCTCAGTGAGTCTGCGAGGTCAGTGTGCAGCAGGCAGAAGACCGGCTGCCAACGGCCAGCAAGGGTGACCACCGCAGCCTTACCGCCCGCTACGCCGGCATGGAGCCGCTGCGCGAGGTCGCGGGGCAGGGCGGGGCTGTCACAGGGTACGCAGAGCAACCAGCCCGCAGCCGCGTTATGTAGACCGGCTTCGATGCCTGCCAAAGGCCCGCGGAAATCGGTGTTGCTGTCTTCAAGCACCGGAACACCGAATGCCGCGTAGCGCTCGAGATTACGGTTTGCACTGATCAGCATCTGGTCGACCTGCGGCGCAACGCGTTCGAAGACCAGTTCGACCAGTGGCCGGCCTTGATAGTGGATCCAGCCTTTGTCGGCGCCGCCCATACGCTGCCCGGCGCCCCCGGCGAGGATCAGCCCACTGGTTGGCTGCGCGGCTGTCATCCGCCGATGTACGACATCTCAACCTTCGCGGCGCGATTGGCCTCGCCGCGAAGCTCTGAGTAGCGGTCGCCGCGGCTTCGCCAGACCTGTCGGATGCGGGCGGTGAGTGCGCCATCGTCGGCGCCCGAACGAAGCAGCGCACGCAAATCGTGCCCGCGATCAGCGAAGAGGCAAGTGAAGAGTTGCCCCTCAGGCGAAAGGCGCATGCGGGTGCAGTCGCGGCAGAAAGCGTGGCTGACCGATGAGATCACGCCGATCTCGCCGCTGCCATCGCGGTAGCGCCAGCGTTCCGCCACCTCCCCGGTGTAGTTCGCATCCAGCGCATCGAGTGGAAACTCGGCCGCGATAAGCGCGATTACCTCGCGCGACGGCACTACGGCGTCGAGGTTCCAGCCGTTGTGGCTGCCGACGTCCATGAACTCGATGAAGCGCAGGATGTGGCCGCTGCCGCGGAAGTGGCGCGCGAGCGGCAGAATTTCGCCATCGTTGGTGCCCCGCTTGACCACGCAGTTCACCTTGACCGGCCCGAGCCCGGCATCCGCCGCCGCGGCAATGCCGGCGAGCACCCGTTCAACCGGGAAGCCGACGTCGTTCATTCGGCGAAACACCGCGTCGTCCAGCGCGTCCAGACTCACCGTCACGCGCCGCAGACCGGCGTCGGCCAGGCTGCGCGCCTTTTGTGCGAGTAGCGCGCCGTTGGTGGTCAACGTCACTTCTACGCCCAGCCGCGCCAGTTGCTCGATCAGCCGTTCCAGCTGTTTGCGCAGCAGTGGTTCGCCGCCCGTGATGCGTATCTTTCGCACGCCTTGGTCAACGAACAGTTGGGCGATGCGGGTGATTTCCTCGAAGCTCAACAGTGCCGCGCGGGGCAGAAAGGCGTGGTCGCGGTCGAACACGTCCTTGGGCATGCAGTAGGTGCAGCGGAAGTTGCAGCGGTCGGTAACCGAGATCCGCAGATCGTGCATCGCACGGCCAAGTTGATCCACTGCAGCGTGGGCAGGGTCGTCCGGCGACAGCGCCATGGGCGCTGGCGAGGGCGCTGCGACGGGGAAGATCGGAATTGGCGGGCGGGCGTTCATGGAGTCGGCGCGAGGCGCAGCGAGCGGCGGTGGATGAAGTTTAGCCGCTGCGCCGAAGGCCGGCGAATGATTCCGCTCAAAAACGGCGGGCCCCTTCCTGCTCGGGGCCCGGCGGTCGATTACAGGCGGAAGCCGGAGATGAGCTTGCGCATCGTGTTGGCCACTTCGTGCAGCCCGCCCAGCGTGTCGCGCACGCCCTGAATCGCGGCGTCGTTCTCGTGCATGCGTCCCGTGATCTGTTCGGCGGATTGGGCCATCAGCGTGGTTGCCTGCTGCTGCTCGCTGGTGGAGGCGGCGATCTCGTCGATCCGTGCGACGGCTTCTGTCATCTTCTGCTGGATCTCGGTCATCTGCCGTGCTGCTTCCTCACTGGCGGACGCCCCTTTGCTGACTGTTTCGATGGTGCCTTCCATGCCGGAGAACGCGCGCCGTGTGTCCTCGTTCATGCCGCTGATCATGTGGGTGATTTCGAGCGTCGCCTTGGCTGTGCGTTCTGCGAGTTTGCGGACTTCGTCGGCTACGACCGCAAAACCGCGGCCTTGTTCGCCTGCCCGGGCGGCTTCGATTGCCGCATTGAGCGCCAGTAGATTGGTTTGGTCGGCGATTTCTTTGATGACGTTGACGATCCCGCTGATTTCGTTGGCGCGGCTGCTGACGGTGTGAATCATCTCGCCCAGCGCACGCACCGATTCGGATGAGTGCGAGAACTCCTGAGAAACTTGCGCGATGGTCTTCGCGCCGTGTTCAGACATCTGCCCGGTCTGCTGCACCAATTCGTTCGCCACCGCAGCGCTGTCGGCAATGTGCGCCACCGAAACGGTGATTTCTTCGATCGTTGCAGCGTTCGCACTTGCCGTGTCTGAAAGGCTGGTCGAGTGCTGGGCGAGGCGCTGAACTGTGCCATCAATGTTCTCGATGCCATTCGACAGCCGTTCCGCCTCATTACGCACTTCGAGGAACATGGTCCGGAGCGTATCCAGGAAACGGTTGAAGGCGGCGGAGGTTTCCGCGATTTCGTCGTTGCCGGAAACGTTGAGCGTCCGCGTCAGATCGCCGCCGCCGGCCGAGATCTCCTTCATCAGGTCACGCAGCGTCGCCAAGCGGCCGAGCATTCGGGTCAGCACCGCGATCAGCAGCGGCAGCGCAATCGCCAGTGCGAGCACGAGAATGCCGAGCGCGGTACCGAGCAGTTTGTCCAGCGGTGCCAGCGCACTGCCCTTGTCCACCACCGCGCCCAGTGTCAGATCTGTTCCTGGGACCGGGAACATCTCGACGAAGCTCGCAACGCCCTGCACCTTGAGGTCGCTTACCTGCTCGTTCTTGTAGGCGCCGAGAATCGCTTCGGCCGTGAGCTCAGGTGCGAGTTCGGTCGCGGACTTCTGCAGGAGCTCCTTGCTCGGGTGCACCAGGATCTTGCCGTCCTTGCCTATCAGCATTGCGTAACCCTTGGCGCTGAAGCGCACCGCGAGGATTTGCTGCACCACCCGCTCAAGGGTGATGTCCGCGGCAACAACCCCTTTCAGGTTGCCGCCCTCCTTGGCTGCATAGGCGAAGGACACGACGAGCTGCCCGGTCGACGCATCCACGTAAGGTGCGGTCATGATCGGCTTGTTGCTCGCGGCCGCCGCGGTGTACCAAGGGCGCTGCGTTGGGTCGTAGCCCGCTGGCAGTTGTTGGTCGTCGGTGAAGAGGACTTTCTTGTCGGGAAATCCGACGTAGAAGAGATCGAACTGGCCTGACGCCTTGGCTTGCATCAGTATCGGCATCGGATCGGCCGCCAGCGCCGCCCCAGCAGCGGCTTGGGTTACCTGTGAGCGCGACGCGATCCATTCGCCGGTTGCGGCGGCCGTCGCGCGCGCAATGCCGCGGATTTCGGCATCCATCCGCTGGATCAATTCGGCGCGCATCATCACGTAGATCGCCAGCGTCACCGACAGCAGCGCGGCGAGCATCAGCGCGGCGGTAACGGCGATCAGCTTCCCTCTTAGCGTATTCATCATCGTAAGCCTCACTATAGGTAGGCGGAGAAAGAATCCAGCATGACCATAACGTCATGACGGAATTCCGACTTGAGGGGAACTGATGGGGGCTAGTGGCGGGGCGGGCGGTATGTCGCACCGCGCCGCACCGGACGTGGCGTCAGCGCAGCGCGGCGGGGATCTGCTCGCCGGCCGGAAGCCAACCGACGCGCCTCAGGATCGTCGACGCGAGCCAGCAGCCCAGCCACACGGCGTAGAAGGCGAACACGATGTCGCTGGCGAAGTGCCCGCCCTGAATGACGCGAACGAACCCGACAACGGTGCCGGATACGGCCGCAATGACAAGCCATAGCGCGCGTCGGCGGGGGGCGGCCAGCCAGCCGAAGGCCATCAGCGCAAAGGCGCCCGTTGCATGGCCGCTGACAAACGAGCAATTGCGATCGCACTCTGCGGCGGGCACCAGTGCCGGCGTGAAATGGCGGGTACCGCCGAAGGCCTCGATCTGATGCGGGCGTGCACGGCCCCAGTGATTTTTGAGCCCTGCGTCGGCGATGAGCCCCGGCCCCAATGCAAAAGCCAGCGCAAGAAAGCCAAACCAGCGTCGGCGCGTGGCCAGCCAACCATTTCGCACGAGGAAGCTCGCAAGCCACAGCAGGATCACCGTGATTACGGTGAGGCGCGAGCCCCACCATACGCCCCAATAAATTGCTTTGACGACGGCGAGGCGGTCGAGCGCAAAACCGTCCTGCGCCGAAAAAAATAGCTCGGTGATTTGTAGATCCAACTGCGGCCACACCGTGAACACCAGCGCGGCCAGCGCGAATACCGCCGCGAGCAGTGCGGCCTCGACGCGGCTGGGCATCAGTACCCCTTGAAGCCTTGCATCAACCACACGTCGGTCCGCAGCGCAAAATCCGGGTGCGTTTGAACCTTGAGCATGGCGATCTTCTCGACATGCTCAAAGTGGGCGGCTACTTCCGCCGGATCGCCTTGGGCAAGGAACAGAATGGAGATGCCCTTGGTATCCGGCAATGAGTGGGTCAGCTGGTACTGGTCATGCGCCGTATGCGCAGGGTTCCAGCTCGCGATGCGTGGCGACTGCGCGCGCAGCGTGTAGGCGACATGGGCAAGCAGCGTCCGTTCTTCGGCAACGACGTAGGCGTCGGGATTCGCGGCAATCCAGGGGGCGACCCCGCGGGCCAGCGAATCCCAGCCCTTCATGCGCTTGAACGGATCGATCTTCGCGGTGAGCGGCCGATGCATCACGGACAGGATCTGTGGCCACTGATACACCACCACGGCGACCAACACGTTCAGGCCGATCGCTTCG
>JAJZLD010000379.1 GCA_021803785.1 Pseudomonadota bacterium
CACACCGGCCATTCACCCGCACCGTGCATACCTTGCAACTGCCGTGAGGTTGGAACTCCCGGTGATGGCAAAGATGCGGGATGTAGTGACCGGCGGCCAGCGCTGCATTCATGATCGTCTGGCCAGCTTCAAATTCGACGGTCTGGCCGTCCAGCGTGAAGGTGTTATTCGGGTTGCTCATGAGGCTCTCAATCGCTGCGAATCTGCTCAAGTTGATCCTGCCGCCCGGTCAGCGCACGCGCCTCGGTCACTGAGGCATCCAGGTCGAAATCGGGCACGAAGTCCGCGTCGGCCAATAGACGACTGGAGTATTCCTCGGGGAATTTCTTCATCGTGTCGAGCAAGGTATTCGGCGCGGTTTCTCCCAGGCCGCAATGGGAGTAATCCTTGACGAATTCGCAGAGCGATCGCACCTGTTCGATGTCCCGCTTGGTGCCCTGCCCGTCCGCGATCTTGTCCGCATAGTGCTTGAGCATCTGCGTGCCAACTCGGCATGGCGTACAGAAACCGCAGGACTCATGGGCAAAAAAGTGTGCGAATTGCCGCGCCACGTCCACCATGTCGCGCGAGTCATTGAAGACCATGATGCTGCCACCCGTAGCAAGGTCGGCGTAGCTCACGCGGCGGTCGAATTCATCCCGCCCAACGCAGGTACCCGCAGGGCCGCCTACCTGCACCGCTTTGGCGCCCTCCCCGCCGCAGCGTGCGAGCAACTCTCGAACGGTGGTGCCGAGCGGCAGTTCATAAATACCCGGGCGCATGCAATCGCCGGCAACCGACAGCAATTTGGTGCCGCGCGATTTGGGCTCCCCATAGCTGGAGAACCACTCTGCGCCCTTCCAGGCGATCTGCGCCGCCTGCACGAAGGACTCAACGTTGTTGTTGATGGTCGATTGACCGAAGAGGCCAATCTTCACTGCAGACGGGGGCCGCACGCGCGGAATACCACGTTTGCCTTCCAACGATTCGAGCAGCGCAGACTGTTCCCCGCACACATAGGCACCCGCCCCGAGGTGGATGCGCAGGTCGAAATCCTGCCCACTCTCACACACGTTCTCGCCCAGCAGCCCCGCTGCGCGGCGCTCGGCGAGCACGGTCTGCAAGCCTTCCATCATGTATTCGTACTCACCGCGTACGTACACATAGCCCTTCTTGGCACCCACAAGCAGTCCGGCAATCGTCATCCCTTCGAACAATTCGTCGGCGTACTTGGCCAGCAGCACGCGGTCCTTGAAGGTGCCTGGCTCGCCTTCGTCGGCGTTGCAGGTGATGTAATGGGTGCCCTTCATTTCATAGGCGCCGCGCCACTTTCGCCCAACCGGAAAGCCTGCACCACCGCGCCCTTGCAGTCCGGAACGTTCGACTTCTTCGAGCGTCGCCGGGAGGCCTCGAGCGAGCGCAGTGCGAATCGCCTCACCCGGCGGTATGAAAGTATTGAGCGTGATGCCACGCTCGCGAATTCCGTCGTCGACATGGAACCAATCGGCGGGCCACTCGCTGACCGGCACCCTGTGCTCAATCAGCGAGGCCATTTTCTCGATGCGCGCCTCGGTCATCCGCGTGAAGACGCGCCCGTTCACCAGGCCGGCAGGCGCCTGTTCGCAATGTCCCGTGCATGAAGTCAGCGACACCGTGACGCGGCCGTCTGGACGCGGCTTGCCAAAGGCCACGCCCAGTCGCTCCGCAAGGCGCTTTGCCACGATCAGGCTGCCCGCCATGCGATCGGTAACGGAGTCGCTGAAATAAACGTCAAACTGACCACGCGGTGTGGTGTGCAGAAAGCTATAGAACTCGACGCAACCGCGTACACGGGCGATCGGCAAATTAAGCACATGCGCGAAGAACTGGATTGCCTCTTCCGGTACATACGAGCGTGTCGCCTGAACCTCGCGCAACATTTGCAGAAGACGATGGCGCGCATGGAGGTGACGCGCTGCAATGTCGTGCAGCGTTGTGGACTGACCGAAGGAGGAGGCCATGTCGTGTCCCGTGGATTGATTTCACTATGCGAATTGATACGCCTCATGGACCACCGCGCTCTTGTCCGGCGTCAACCAGCAGGATCGCCGTCTACTCCGCGATGGTGGCGCTTGGTGATGCGTCGCCGAGTTCGCCAATGTCATGGTGATCGTAACGACGCTGACCAATCGGTATCGAAAAAGCCGCCCGCTTGGGCACGATTGCGCCCACAGGACACACCTGCGCCGCCACATCACTTGCCGAGAAACGTGAATCGCCGAGCAGCCCGGTTGCGCTATTCACGACTAGGCGCGCGTGAATGCCCCGCCCGGACACCCCGAACACCTCTTTGTGGTCCACATCGCGACTTGCTCGCACACACAGTTCGCACAGGATGCAGCGGTCGTGATCGATCATCGTGTCCGGGTGCGAGGCATCAAGCGCGCGCCGTGGGTACTGATGCGCGTAGTGCGTATCTTTCATGCCTAGGTGGTAAGCGACCGCTTGCAACCGGCAATTGCCGCTTTGCTGGCAGAACGGGCAGTAATGGTTGCCTTCGGCAAAGAGCATTTGCACCACACGTTTGCGATAGCCCTGGATCTCCGGCGTCTCGCTCTCCACCTTCATGCCTTCGGTGACCGGCTCGAAGCAGGCTGAGGTGAACTTTCCGTTGGCTTTGACCGAACACAGCTTGCAAGAGCCGTGCGGTGGAAACTCCGGGCGATAGCACAGGTGCGGAATGTAGTGCCCGGCCGCCGCAGCAGCCTGGATGATCGTCTGCCCCGCAACGAATGGAGTCGGCTTGCCGTCAAACAAAAACTGGCCCTTATCCGCCATGTTGCATCTCCTTGCTACGCATCTGCCGCGCTTCGCTGAGTTCAGCTTCGAGATCAAACCCCGGATCGCCGTTTGCGCCGATCAAGCGGGCTTCGAACGCAGGACGAAAGCGTGTTAGCGCGTCCAACACCGGATTCGGTGCCGTCTGCCCGAGCCCGCAATGGCTTAGCGCGCGCGTTACGCGGCCGGTCTCTTCAATCTCGACAAGATCTGCTGCGCTCGCGTGGCCGTCGGGCCACCTC
>JAJZLD010000049.1 GCA_021803785.1 Pseudomonadota bacterium
TACAGGCCATCTACCGCCGTGTGCTGGTGAACGGCGCGCTGGCCGAAGTGCGCTACGCCGAAGGTGCCGCGGAGATCGAGCAACGCTTCATCTAGGCGGCGGTGCCGTCGCGATTACGGCACGGCGGCGGGCTCTGCCGCCGGGGATCAGGTCGATTTCTTGCAGACCATCTCCGGCACCTCGACTACAGCCTCAAGCTGTGCGGACCCGACGATCAATCATGATGGAGGCACAATACTTCTGGCGCAGCAGTCCCGCTCACCGCGATGCGCTCGAGCGCAGCCAAGACTTCCAGACTCGCCGCCTCCATTGCCGCCATTGCCGCTATCTCTGCGTCCAGATCGCCATCGCGATGCGCGGCAAGCGCTCTTACCGCCTGCTCATGCACGCGTTGATGCGGCGCCTCGACGTCCGGATAGCCTGGCAGTTTAGAGAAACATTCCCGACCTTCGCCGCGGTAGTACCACTGGCCCAAACGGCAACTCTTATGATCTGTAAGGTCACCAGGATCCAAGTCAGCGATGCCAAACACGCTCATATAAACGCGGAACTTGAATAAAACATGATCGAGCTTGGCCAATTCGCAGAAACTGCGCAGCGCAGACGCCGCGACCGCAAACTCCATCTTGCCCGAGATATCGAGCACTTTTCGCATCGAGGCGGCCGCATTCTGACCGTCGCTACTGAACGTTGAGGCATGCGCAGCGAGTTCGTCCATCTTGGCCCGGCTTGCGGCGCTATCTACGCGAATTCCATCGACCATATCGCCAATGTCGGCGGTAGCCTTGGCACTTCTCTCAGAGAGTTTGCGAACCTCGTCGGCGACCACAGCAAAGCCACGACCATGCTCTCCGGCGCGCGCAGCCTCAATCGCCGCGTTAAGCGCCAACAGGTTGGTCTGGTCGGCAACCTCCTTGATCACCTTGACGATGTCTCCGATCGTCTGACCTCGCTTGTCCAGTTGATCAACCTGGACGGCTGTCTCGCGGGAAGATGCTGCGAGGTGAGCGAGGTTATCGGATATCACCTCGACAGCTGATCGGCTCTCAATCGAGACCTCTTGGGCCTCGACGGCACGAAGCTTTTCGTTCTTCATATCGTTGGCAAGCACGGAAAGGCTTGCCTGTAGATCCGCCAACGACTGATCGAACATCCGAAAATGACCAATGAGGCCGCGAACATGTTCGTTACTTCGGCGCGCCTCCGCCAGCTCGCGCTCACTTGCCGTCAAACGGGTTTCAAGCGCCGCAATTCTTGCTGCCTGCTCCTCCGCCTGCTGCAATAATTCAGCGTTGCGTCGTTCGAGCTCCCGCACCACATTCTTGTCACGAAACAACATATCCCTCCCTCTGAAAGAGTCCCCCAGAGGCGCACATGTACGCCCCTGTTCTGTCTAGGCCGCTTCATTTGCTGGTTTGGCCAGACGAAGTTTAGAGTCTCGATGGATTTTTGGATACGCAAACGACCATGCGGATTGGGCGCGGCGGCCTGAGCAAACGACGCGCACGCCATCGCAGCGCAAAAGAAACGGGCGACCCGAGGGTCGCCCTGTTGATGTCCTGAGGTCCGTAGCACTCAGCGCGGCAGCACCGACGTACCCATCAGGAACTCATCCACCGCACGCGCAGCCTGACGGCCTTCGCGGATCGCCCACACCACGAGCGACTGCCCGCGGCGCACGTCACCTGCCGCAAACACCTTCGGCACGTTGGTGGCATAGGCGCCAGCACCCTCGGTGCTAGCCTTGGCATTGCCACGGCCGTCCTTGTCGACGCCAAAGGCGTCGAGCATGGAGCCGAGCGGATTGACAAAGCCCATCGCGAGGAAGACGAGGTCAGCCGGGATTTCCTTCTCGGAGCCCGCGACTTCCGTCATCTTCATCTGGCCCGTCTTCTCGTCCTTGGTCCACTCGACGCGCGCCGTAACCACGGCCTTGAGCTTGCCGTTCTCGCCCTTGAAGGACTTGGTCGTAATCGACCAGTCGCGCTCACAGCCTTCGTCGTGCGATGAAGAAGTACGCAGCTTGGTCGGCCAGTACGGCCACACCAGCATCTTGTTTTCTTTCTCAGGCGGCATCGGCATCAGCTCGAACTGCGTGACGCTCTTCGCGCCCTGGCGATTCGAGGTGCCGACGCAGTCAGAGCCGGTGTCGCCACCACCGATCACGACGACATGCTTGCCGGTCGCCTTGATCTGGTCCTTGAGCTTGTCGCCCGCGTTCACCTTGTTCTGCTGCGGCAGGAACTCCATCGCGAAATGCACGCCCTCGAGCTCGCGGCCCGGTACTGGCAGATCGCGCGGGATCTCCGAACCGGCGGCCAGCACCACGGCATCAAACTCGGCCTTGATCTGCTCGGGGTCGATTGTCTGCTTGGCATCCGAAGCGACGCCCTTGGGCAGTCCGCCCTTGCCGACGTATACGCCGGTTTTGAACACGACACCTTCGGCCTTGAGTTGCTCAAGGCGGCGGTCGATATGGGCCTTGTCGAGCTTGAAGTCGGGAATGCCGTAACGCAGCAGGCCGCCGATGCGCGAGCTCTTTTCAAACACCGTCACATCGTGGCCAGCGCGCGCCAGCTGTTGCGCGGCAGCGAGGCCGGCGGGGCCGGAACCAACGACCGCAACCTTCTTGCCGGTCTTCTTCAGCGGCGGCTGCGGTACGACCCAACCGTTCGCCCAGGCCTTATCGATGATTGCGCGCTCAATCGACTTGATGCCGACCGGCTGCTCGTGGATGCCCAGCGTACAGGCGGCTTCGCACGGCGCGGGGCAGATGCGGCCGGTGAACTCCGGGAAGTTGTTGGTCGAGTGCAGCACATCGATCGCCTGCTTCCAATCCTGGTGATAAACCAGATCGTTGAAATCAGGAATGATGTTGTTGACCGGGCACCCGTTGTTGCAGAACGGGATGCCGCAGTCCATGCAGCGAGCACCCTGCACCTTGGCCTGTTCGTCGCTCAGCGTGAGCACGAACTCTTTGTAATGCTGCTTGCGCTTGTCGGCGGCTTCATAGCCCTCTTCGACGCGCGCGAATTCCATGAATCCGGTGACCTTACCCATTTTCGTTTTCTCCGGTTCTCGATCAGGCGGTGGCGGCGGCAGCTTCGCGCGCGGCAGCCAGTTCCTTCAACGCACGGCGGTACTCCTTCGGCATCACCTTGACGAAGGCGGCGCGTGACTCGTTCCACTTCTCGATCAGCGTCTTCGCACGGAAGCTGCCGGTGTAACGGAAGTGGCGCTCGATCAGGCGCTTGAGGATCGCCTCGTCGGTTTCGCCCTGACCGCCACGAGTCACGGCATGCCACAGTGCGCGCTCGACCTTGGCTTCCTGCTCGGCGCTGCTGAGCAGGGGTTCGACGTCCACCATCGCGAGGTTGCACTTCTGCGCAAACGTGCGATCCGGGTCGTAGATATAGGCCACGCCACCCGACATACCTGCCGCGAAGTTGCGGCCGGTGTCACCCAGCACGATCACGGTGCCGCCGGTCATGTATTCGCAGCCGTGGTCACCCACGCCTTCGACAACCGCCGCGGCGCCCGAGTTACGCACCGCGAAGCGCTCGCCAGCGACACCGTTGAAGTAGGCTTCACCTCCGGTGGCACCAAACAGCACAGTGTTGCCGACGATGATGTGCTCAGGGCCGAAACCGCGGAAGTCGTTCGGGCTGCGCACGATGACACGACCACCTGCAAGACCCTTTCCGACGTAGTCGTTGCCCTCGCCAACCAGGTCTAGCGTCACACCGTGTGCGAGGAAAGCACCGAAACTCTGGCCGGCAGTACCGGCAAGCTGGATGTGGATCGTGTCATCCGGCAGGCCGGCATGGCCGTAGCGCTTTGCCACTTCGCCCGACAACATCGCGCCGACCGAACGGTTGACGTTGCGGATCGGCGTGATGAACGAGACGCGCTCACCCTTTTCCAGCGCCTGTTTGGCTTGTTCGATCAGCTTGTGATCAAGGGCACGCTCAAGCAGGTGATCCTGCGTGTCCGTGGCACGGCGAGCGACGCCTTCCGGTGCCTCAGGCACATGGAAGATATGGCTGAAGTCCAAACCCTTCGCCTTCCAATGGTCAATCGCCTTCTTCTTGTCGAGCAAATCGGCGCGGCCGATCAGATCTTCAAACTTGCGGATGCCCAGCTGCGCCATGATCTCGCGCACTTCTTCCGCGATGAAGAAGAAGAAGTTGACCACATGCTCAGGACGGCCCGAGAACTTCTTGCGCAGTTCCGGATCCTGCGTTGCCACGCCCACCGGGCAAGTGTTCAGGTGGCACTTGCGCATCATGATGCAGCCTTCGACGACCAGCGGCGCGGTCGCGAAACCGAACTCGTCCGCGCCAAGCAATGCGGCGATCACCACGTCTCGGCCGGTCTTCATCTGACCATCCGCCTGCACGATCACGCGGCCACGCAGACCATTGAGCACCAGGGTCTGCTGCGTTTCAGCCAGCCCCAGTTCCCATGGCGAACCCGCGTGCTTGATCGAGGACAGCGGCGACGCGCCGGTGCCGCCGTCGTGACCGGCGATCACGATGTGATCGGCCTTGCACTTCGATACACCCGCGGCAACCGTGCCGACACCGACTTCCGACACCAGCTTCACCGAGATGCTGGCCTTCGGATTGACGTTCTTCAGGTCGTGGATCAGCTGCGCCAAGTCCTCGATCGAGTAGATGTCGTGGTGCGGCGGCGGCGAGATCAGGCCCACACCCGGCACCGAGAAACGCAGCTTCGCGATGTATTCGGACACCTTGTGACCCGGCAACTGGCCGCCTTCACCCGGTTTCGCGCCCTGCGCCATCTTGATTTGGATCTGATCGGCCGAGACGAGGTATTCGGCAGTGACGCCGAAGCGGCCCGACGCAACCTGCTTGATCTTTGAACGCAGCGAGTCGCCTTCCTGCAGCTCGATGTCGCGCTCGACCTGCTCCTTGCCGAGGATCGACGCCAGCGATTCGCCCTTCTTGATGAAGATGCCCTTCATCTCCTTGGCGTAGCGCGCTTCATCCTCACCGCCTTCGCCGGTGTTCGACTTACCGCCGATGCGGTTCATCGCGATCGCCAGCGTCGCGTGCGCTTCGGTCGAAATCGAGCCGAGCGACATCGCGCCGGTAGCGAAACGCTTGACGATTTCCTTCGCCGGTTCGACTTCGTCGAGCGGAATCGCCTTGGCCGGATCGATCTTGAACTCGAACAGACCGCGCAGCGTCATGTGGCGCTTGGTCTGGTCGTTGATGATCTGGGCGTATTCCTTGTAGTTCTGGAAGCTGTTCGAACGCGTCGAGTGCTGCAGCTTGGCGATCGCGTCCGGCGTCCACATGTGCTCTTCGCCGCGCACGCGGAAAGCGTATTCGCCGCCTGCATCCAGCGCATTGGCAAGAACCGGGTCCTGACCAAATGCAGCCGCGTGCAGGCGAAGCGCCTCTTCGGCCACTTCGAAGATGCCGATGCCTTCGACGTTGGACGCAGTGCCCTTGAAGTACTTCTGCACAAAGTCGGAACTCAGACCAATCGCTTCGAAGATCTGCGCGCCGCAGTAGGACATGTAGGTCGAGATGCCCATCTTGGACATGACCTTGGTGAGCCCCTTGCCGATGGCCTTGACGAAGTTCTTGATCGCCTTGTCCGGGCCCAGTTCGGCCGACATGTCCTTCGCCATCTCGCGCAGGGTTTCCATCGCGAGGTAGGGGTGTACAGCTTCAGCACCATAGCCACCGAGCAGTGCAAAGTGATGGACTTCACGTGCTGAACCGGTTTCGACGACGAGCCCGGTCGAGGTGCGCAGGCCTTTGCCAACGAGGTGCTGGTGGATCGCCGAAGTGGCAAGCAGCGCCGGGATCGCGACGTTCTGCGCATCGATCTTGCGGTCCGACAAAATCAGCACGGTGTAGCCGGAGCGCACCGCATCTTCGGCTTCCGCGCACAGCGAAGCGATGCGCGCCTCGATGCCGTCACGCCCCCAGGCGACCGGGTAGCAGATGTTCAGCTCGTACGACTTGAACTTGTTATCGGTGTACTTCTCGATCTCGCGCAGCTTTGCCATGTCCTTGAAGTCCAGCACCGGCTGGGAAACTTCGAGGCGCATCGGCGGATTGATGTTGTTCAGGTCGAGCAGGTTCGGCTTCGGACCGATGAACGACACCGTCGACATCACGATCTGTTCGCGGATCGGATCGATCGGCGGGTTCGTCACCTGCGCAAAGAGTTGCTTGAAGTAGTTGTAGAGCGGCTTGTGCTTGTTGGACATCACCGCCAGCGGCGAATCGTTGCCCATCGAACCAATCGGTTCTTCACCGCTCGCCGCCATCGGCGCCATCAGGAACTTGATGTCTTCCTGCGTGTAGCCGAAGGCCTGCTGGCGATCAAGCAGCGAGGCGCGCACTTCCTGCTGGGCTTCCGGGCCGTCGACTTCGTCGAGCTTGATCCGGATGCGCTTGATCCACTCACGGTAGGGCTTGGCGTTGGCCAGCGCGTCCTTGAGCTCCTTATCGTCGATGATGCGACCGGCTTCCATGTCGATCAGGAACATCTTGCCCGGCTGCAGGCGCCACTTCTTTACGATCTTGCTCTCGGGAATCGGCAGCACGCCGGATTCTGAGGCCATCACAACGAGGTCATCATCGGTAACGATGTAGCGTGCGGGCCGCAGGCCGTTGCGGTCCAGCGTGGCGCCGATCTGGCGACCATCGGTGAACGCGATCGCAGCGGGGCCGTCCCACGGCTCCATCATCGCAGCGTGGTACTCGTAGAAGGCGCGACGGTTCTCGTCCATCAGGGTGTGCTGTTCCCACGCTTCCGGAATCATCATCATCGCGGCTTGCGCAAGCGGGTAGCCCGCCATCGTCAGCAGCTCGATGCAGTTGTCGAAGGTCGCCGTATCGGACTGGCCTTCATACACGATCGGGTAGAGTTTCTTCAGGTCGTCGCCCAGCACCGCCGACTTCATCACGCCTTCGCGCGCGCGCAGCCAGTTGAAGTTGCCCTTCACTGTGTTGATCTCACCGTTGTGCGCGATCATCCGGTACGGGTGCGCCAGCGGCCACTCTGGGAACGTATTGGTCGAGAAGCGTTGGTGCACCAGCGCGAGTGCAGACACGCAGCGCGGATCGGCGAGGTCCTTGTAGTAGACGCCTACCTGGTTGGCAAGCAGCAGGCCCTTGTAAACAATCGTGCGCGCCGACATCGACGGCACGAAGTACTCCTTGCCGTGCTTGAGCTTGAGATTCTGGATTGCGTGGCTCGCCATCTTGCGGATGACATACAGCTTGCGCTCCAGCGCCTCGGTCACCATCACATCCGGGCCACGACCAATGAAGATCTGGCGGATCACCGGCTCTTTCGCACGCACGGTCGGCGACATCGGCATGTCACGGTCGACCGGCACATCACGCCAGCCCAGAACGACCTGGCCTTCGGCGCGCACTGCACGCTCCATCTCCTGCTCACAGGCCAGACGCGACGCAGCCTCCTTCGGCAGGAAGATCATGCCGACACCGTACTCGCCCGGCGGCGGCAGCTTGACGCCCTGCGAAGCCATTTCCTCACGGTAGAGCTGATCCGGAATCTGCACCAGGATGCCCGCACCGTCGCCCATCAGCGGGTCGGCGCCGACGGCACCGCGGTGATCGAGGTTCTCGAGAATCTTCAGGCCGCCCTGAACGATCTCGTGGCTCTTCTGCCCCTTGATGTGGGCGACAAAGCCAACACCGCAGGCATCTTTCTCATTGGCGGGATCGTAGAGACCCTGGCGCTGTTCCATAACTTGCTCCCTTGGCGGCGCGCATGCGCGCGTAGGCCGGCTCTTGGCCGGGACGGCGGAAAGATAGCGCGCTGCAACAGTGCACTCAAGCACTATAAAACGGGGTCAGAGTGCAATATAAAAACGCCCACAGGAGGTGCGGATATTTAATGGGGACATATTACTTTGGTGCGTGCTACCGCTGGCGGAGGTAACGATCTGAGATCAGACTGCGGTGACCGCCTTGCGCGGTCGCCCCTTGGGCAGCGGCCTCGCACGGCGAGTTGGCGCGGGGTCGCCAGGTTCGTCCGGCGGGTCGCCCAGCATCCAGCCGCGATGCGCAGCAAAGCGAATCGCCTCAAGTTCTCGCGCGGACAGTCCGGCTTCGACCGCTTTTCGATAGGCCGCCTGGCGATCGAAAGGCGTGTTGCCCAGCGCCCAGAACATCGCATGGTCCGTCAGGTACGGATCACTTTCATGCCCCAGATGGGCGCGTGCGCTCGACCAGACCCAATACGCTGCATCAGGCACGAGCCCTGCGCGAACCGGATTCAATTCAACGTAACGATAGGCGTGCAGCAGCCATTGCCCGGGGTCGACCACCGTCGAGCGGTAGCGCCCCTCCCACAAGGTGCCAGTCCGGCGATGGCGGTCGTTGAACCAACGCACATAACGGCGCCCGAGGCGTTGCATCAACCGTGATGCGCCCTGCGCGTCTGCCGCAGTGACCAACAGATGCACATGATTCGGCATCAGCACGTAGGCATGCAATGCAACATCGCACTCCTTGAGTGCGTCGCGTAGCCACGCTAGAAACTGCTGATAGTCCGTCTCGTCGAGAAACAGCGGATTCCGGTTGTTGCCCCGCTGGGTTATCAACTGGGGCAACCCCGGGATGTAGAGTCGCGCAAGCCGCGCCATCAATTCGCCCTAGATGGGTGAGATCGCGAACAGGCGATGATGCTCCTTCATCGCATAGCGATCGGTCATGCCAGCGATGTAGTCAGCGATGGCACGAGGTTTGTCATCCGCGGCCCGCTGTTGGTACTGCGGCGGAAGCAGCCGGGGGTCGTTCATGAAGGCATCGAACAGATCCGCGATCACGCGCTTCGCCTTGGCCATCTCGCGCAAGACGCGGAAGTGCCAGTAGAGGTTTTCCCGCAAGAACTTGCGCAGCGGCTGCAGGGCCGCGTGCATCGGCTCACTGAAGCCGACAAGCCGGCCTGCCGCACGCACGTCATCCAGGCTGGCGACGCCGCTTGATACGATTGCCGCCTCGGTCGTACGCAACAGATCCAGCGTTTGTTCATTAATCAAACGCCTGACCGTCTCATGAATCAAGCGGCGCTCACCCAGTCTCGGGTATGCGGAACGCACGGCGGCAAGATGCTTGGCGACGAGCGCCACATCCTCAAGCTGAGCAAGCGAAATCAGGCCCGATCGAAGCCCATCATCAATGTCATGGTTGTTATAGGCGATCTCGTCGGCGTAATTGTTCAACTGCGCCTCGAGCGATGGCTGGCGCTTCTCAATGAAACGCAGCCCAAGCTCGCCAAGTTGTTGAGCGTTCCGAAGCGAGCAATGCTTGAGAATGCCTTCGCGTGTTTCGTACATGAGATTGAGGCCGTCGAAGTCCGCATAATGCTCCTCCAGCAGATCAACGGTACGCAGCGACTGAAGGTTGTGCTCAAAACCGCCATGTTCACGCATGCAGTCGTTGAGCGCGTCCTGACCGGCGTGCCCAAATGGCGTATGTCCCAAGTCATGGGCGTACGCGATGGCCTCTGAGAGATCCTCATTCAAGTGAAGCACGCGCGCGATCGACCGCGCGATTTGTGCGACCTCGATGCTATGGGTCAGGCGTGTGCGGAACAGATCCCCTTCGTGATTAACGAAGACCTGAGTTTTATATTCAAGCCGGCGGAATGCCGTCGAATGAACAATGCGGTCTCGGTCGCGCTGAAACTCGCCCCTGCCCTGCGGCGCGGGCTCAGCAACCCGACGCCCCTTCGAATTGATCTCCGTTACGGCATACGGCGCCAACATCGTCAGCCTCCACAGCGGTCAATCGCAGCGCGAATCTGGGCCTCATCCGCCTCCGCCGAGATCGTGGCCCGCCCGATCGCCTTCAAGAGCACCAAACGTAGCTGCCCGTCTGCAACCTTCTTATCGTGTCGCATCAGGCTAAGGTAACGGTCTGCACCCAACGGGGCGCCGCGCACGGGCAACCCGGCGCGGACGAACAAGCGCTGGATTCGCGCGACATCGTCCTCTGTCAGCCAACCTAATATGCGCGAAAGCTCGGTAGCCATGATCGTTCCAGCCGCGACGGCCTCACCGTGCAACCAAACGCCGTAGCCCAGCCCAGTTTCGATCGCATGCCCGAAGGTATGCCCCAGATTCAGCGTCGCCCGCTCGCCCTGCTCGGTCTCATCCGCAGCAACCACCTCGGCCTTGTTGCGGCATGAGCGCTCGACCGCGTCCACAAGGGCTTCTGGCTCCCGTGCGAGCAGTCGGTCCAGGTTGCCCTCCAACCATTCAAAGAAGGGCAAATCCCGAATCAGTCCATATTTGATGACCTCGGCGAGCCCAGCTTTTAGCTCCCGGTCGGGTAAGGAATTCAAGGTCGAGATATCGGCCAGTACCAGCTTGGGCTGGTAGAAAGCGCCGATCATGTTCTTGCCAAGCGGATGATTGATCGCCGTCTTCCCACCGACCGACGAATCCACTTGAGAGAGGAGCGTCGTCGGAATCTGGATGAACGGAACGCCGCGCTGATAAGTCGCAGCGGCAAAGCCCGTCATATCGCCAACCACACCACCGCCGAGGGCGATCAGCGTTGTAGACCGCTCCGCCATGTTCGCGAGGAGAGCGTCGAAGATCCGATTGAGTGTCGGCCAGTCCTTGTAGGTTTCGCCATCCGGCAAAACCACCTCGGACACCTCGACACCGTGGGCGCGAAGCCCGGCCAAAACACGCTCAAGGTAAATCGGCGCCACCGTTTCGTTGGTCACCACGACCGCGCGCTTGCGGCCGACCCCCCGAATCAGGTACGACGGCTCGTCAAGCAAGCCCGACCCAATACAAATCGGATAACTACGCTCGCCGAGCGCTACGTCGAGGACGCGGACTGCTTCTCCCATTCCTTCAGAATCCTGTTAACGGCGGAAGATGAATGGTACCGCGAGCCGTCGAGGACGAAGTCCGCGACTTCACGATAGACAGGATCCCGCAGGCGATAAAGCTCTCGCAGACGGCCCAACGGGTCATCAACCTGAAGCAGTGGTCGATTTGGATCGTTACGTGTCCGATCGTGCAACTGAACCACTGGAACGTCCAGATAGACAATCCAACCGTTGCGTTTCAACACCGATCGATTCGTCGCATCCATCACTGCTCCGCCACCAGTCGCGATCACTTGCCCCCCGTCAACGCAAATGCTCGCAATGGTCGCCGACTCCCATCTGCGAAACCCGGTCTCACCCTCAAGGTCGAAGATCGTCGGAATCGAAACACCAGTCCTACGAATGATCTCGTGGTCGACGTCTAAGAACCGTCGGCCAAGGCGCCTCGCCAAGACTCGGCCAATAGTCGTCTTGCCGGACCCCATTAGTCCGACCAAAACAATATTCCGACTCACGGAGTTTGATCCAGATGCAATAGGCACAAAAAACAGTGCCGCCGCCCTCCCAAGGCGACGGCACTCTCCTCGTGGTTGGGGTGTTAGTCCGCGCTACTACAACTCAACACTGTGCCAAACGGGCTCACAACAAAAGGAGGCGCCGCCTCTTGTTTCGTATCGTCGTACGGTACCTCGAGCCAGAAACTTCTAGTTGCCGCGTTATTGACACCTTGAACAACCGCGGTAGCCGTGAGCTCGATTTCGACCCAGCCGGCGTGGTCTTTTGGATAGTCGACATAGACGATAGCCGAACCGGCCGCATCAGTGGTCACGACAGCAGAGCTACCACCGCTTCCCATCCCGTAGCCATCGCCAGGCCGGACGATCGCAGCAGTGTCCGGCTCGATCGTACCGTTTCTGTTGAAATCGTCAGTGTCGAATTTGCCGTCGCCATTGACGTCCTCAGACGGGCACGTCAAGAAACTGCTTAGCGTCCAAGTCTTAGTCGACGGACTCAGCGACCAAGAACCCTTTCCATAATAGGGCTGACGCCTCGAAACTGAAACGGTCTGATTCGCGATCGGATTACCAGCGGTATCCGCAACCGTCACAATAAATCTCTGCTCATAGGAGAGCTTTGCGTCCAACAAGTAGACCTTGTTGTCGCTGCCGATCGCAACAGCAACCGATTGCCCAGAAACGGTAAGGCTCGCACTCCCACTAATCTTCGGCGTGAGAATGTCCGCCTGTATGGAGACCGCCTTTTGGCCAGACGAGGAGCTGTCCGCCTTGAACACCGTCGTCGCTACACCCTGCTCATTCGACGTAGCAGACGCTGGATTAAGCGACCCACCGCCTTGCGGTGCCGAGAAATAGACAGTCGCACCATATACCGGGTTGTTATTTGAATCGCGAACGAAGGCCGAAATAGCACTACTTCCGCCTACGCTTACGGTGGAGGGGTCGCCCTGTATGGTGATCGATGCTGGAGTCGTCGATACGAAAGTGAAAGCAGCGCTTGCAGTTCCTCCAGTCGGATCTGCGACTGATAGGCGGGTAGCGCCTGGATTAGTGGACCTCATGTACGCCACCGCCTTGCCGCCGGTAACTGGAACCGACAACACGGACGATGCAGACCCACCACATGTCGACGTCGAATACAGTTGCCCTCGTGTTAAGGCAAACACAGCGCTCACAGGAGACCCACCAACGTCGGCGATGACTTCAACACAGTTTCCTATGTCGACAAGCGCACCCGCCGCCGGACTTACTACGCTAATGCTCTTGCTCGACACAGCGACGTCAACGGTGGCCGATGCACCAAGGCTCTTCGCCGTAAGCGTTTCGGTGCCGCCTGTCGCAGGTGTGTAGTTAAACGTAGCCTGACCATTCGAGTCACTGGTCACGCTGGCAGGCACCGAGCCGCCGGCCGAAGCACTTAGCGCGATCGACTGCCCACTGATTGGTTTGTTTGCAGCGTCGCGCAAACTAACCGTCATCTGCTGCATTTGATTAACGACAGCGCTCTTGCTGCCACCGAAAGCCAAAACCGTACCAGAAACGGTCACAGTCGCCGTGACGGTCTGGCTGCCGACGGACGCAGTTGCCGTAATGACGCGGTTGGCTTTGTCTGCTCCCGCAGACAATGTCACCATGGCGTTGCCGGCTTGATCCGTGGCAGCAGAACCGGCACTCAACAGCCCTGAATCGGCGCCAAATATCACCTCTTTCGAAGGGACGGCTGCATTTGTCGATGCATTGCGTACCCGCGCGGTCAAACCGACCGTCGAAGTGCCATCAGACGGCAGCGTCGCGCTGCTCGTAGTAAGGTCAAGCTTATAGGTCACTTCCGGCTGCGGCTGCACCAAAGCCGAGCCCCCGCTCCCCCCGCCGCAAGCCGACAGCAAACCACCAACCGCCAGTGCAAGCAAAAACCCGCGAACCAAACTAGTAATTCTCATCATTCGTCCTTCACTTAGCCCTTAGCGGTTCGCCGTTTGCTCCGACACAATCCGTGGCGTAATGAACACCAACAATTCGGTCTTGTCATCCACCTTCGCATTATCGCGGAACAAATACCCAGCGATCGGAATATCACCGAGTAACGGGATTTTAGTCGACTGATTCGTAGTTTCCTGAGTATAGATTCCGCCGATCACTACTGTTCCCCCATTCTCGACAAGAACCTCTGTGCGCACGTGCTTAGTATCAATTGCGATACCTGAGCTCGTTGAGATCTTTGTGTTCGGGGTGTCCTTGTTGACATCCAAACTCATCATGATCTTCCCGTCAGGCGTAATCTGTGGCTTCACCTTGAGAGAAAGGTTTGCCTTCCTGAACGACACACTCGTTGCTCCAGAACTCGTCGCTTGCTGGTATGGGATCTCAACGCCTTGCTCGATGATTGCCTCCACCTGGTCGGCCGTCATCACGCGGGGCCTCGATATGACCTTACCCTTGCCGTCAGCTTCGAGAGCAGAAATCTCAAGCGCTAGAAAGCGTGTGGCGTTGCTATTCCAAAGCACGAAAGACAGCGCGCCAGCCGCTTTTGCGGAGATGGAACCCGCTGGAAGGTTTACGCCCAA
>JAJZLD010000380.1 GCA_021803785.1 Pseudomonadota bacterium
ACGCCGGACGATGCGGATTCGCGTCGCCTGCTCGGTGCCGTCGTCGGTGTAGCGCTGTTCCTGGCCGGCGCCGTCGTCGCGCTGCAACCGATTCCCGGCGCTTCGCGGCGCACCCGAGTGGTGCTGGCGGCCAGCCTGCTGCTCGGCGCTATCGCATTCGGGATGCGCATCGTCGCGGTATTGCGCCCGATGCTGGCTGGCGACCCGTCGATCACGCTGGACGTCAGCCACGGCTTGGTCCTGATTGCCAGCCTGCTCGCGAGCAGCTTCGCGATGGTGCTGGTTCACCTCGAACGCGAGGGCGAGCAAAGCCATCGACTTGCGACACTCGATCCGCAGATCGGCTGTTACAACCGCCACACGCTGCTGCAGCTTGGACAGCGCGAACTAGCACGCGCGCTGCGCCGCGAGCGCCCGCTGAGCGTGCTGATGATGAAGGTGGACGACCCCGCTGGCGGAGCAGCCACCCGCAGCCAACAGGATGACGAGCGTATTTTGCTGCATCTGGCAGAACTGGTCGCCGGCACCCTGCAACGCCAGGATCTCTTTGGGCGTTTCGGCAGTGCAGAATTCTGCGCCGTACTGCCAGATACGGCGCTCGACGGCGCCCACCAAGTCGCCGAACGCCTGCGGATTCGCGCCGAGACAGCATCCGGCACCGAATGCGGTGTGCCTTACACGCTCACGTTGAGCGCCGCGGAGCGGCTGCCCAACGAGTTGTCCTTCCTGCAGCTCTCGGCGCGGGCCGACGCTTCGCTGCACGGCGCCAATACGCCGAACCAGATCGTCACTGCACACGATAATGCCCCGATGACCCGGGCAAACGTAAGCGTCACGACGGGCTGACGGCCCACGCCGCCAACCCGCTCTTCGCTGAGGATCAATGCGTTGCGACCGCAGCCGCGGGCGTGCTCACCGCTTTGTGCGGCGGATGCGGGTGCCAGCCCACCAGCGTCAGCATCACAGCAAACCCGACAACATAGGCCAGCGCCACAAACCAGCCGTGGCGCAGCCAGTTGCCCACTGAGCGGGCCTGCGGAAACTGGCTCGACAAAGCCACGCCGGCCGATGAACCAAACCACAGCATCGAACCGCCAAAGCCGACCGCGTACGCGAGCACACCCCAATCGTAGCCACCCTGACGCAAGGCCAGCGCGGTGAGCGGAATGTTGTCGAACACTGCTGACACGAAGCCAAGGCCGAACGCCGTTTGCCAGGATGCGGGCGGCAGCCTCTCGACCGGCATCAGCGATGCGCAGCTGACAAGCGAGAGCAGGAAGATCGTGCCCTTGAAGGTCTCGGGCAGGATCTCCCAATCGGGTCGCCGCAGGCCTGCCGTCAGCAAAAGCACGATCCACACCGCGAGTCCGATCACCGGCAACTGATCGGCGAGGCCGGGGAAACTAACGTTCGCAATAATGTTGGCGATGATCGCCGCCGCCAGGATCGCCGACACGATCGCCGTACGAATCCAGTCAATATGCGTGTGCTCGTGCGCATTCTTGATGATCGGCGAATAACGTTGTTGCTGGATCGCAGCCGGGATGCCGCACACGACCAAGGCCACGCCTGCCGCCGTGTAGGCATGCAGCACATCGGACGGCGCCACGCCGTCGATCCAAATCATCGTCGTGGTCGTGTCACCAACCACCGAGCCGGCGCCTCCCGCGTTCGAGGCCGCGACGATGGCCGCCAGGTAACCCACGTGCACCCGGCCACGAAACAGTTGGTGCGCCATCGCGCCGCCGATCAAGGCGGCTGCGATGTTGTCGAGAAAGCTGGAGATCACGAAAACCATCACCAGCATCACGAAGCCGCCCTTCCAGTCGTCGGGCAGGATCGCAGGCAAAACCACCGGCACCCGCGTCTTCTCGAAGTGGCGTGCCAGCAGCGCAAACCCCATCAGCAACAGAAACAGGTTGGCGAGCGTCACCCACTCATGGGCAAAGTGCATACCGAGGCCCGCCATGCCTTCGCCGAACTTGAAGCCGGTGAAGGCCAGCTTGTACGCAACGATGGCAAACAGGCCGGAAAGCGCGACCTTGAGCGTGTGGTCGTGGAACAGCGCCACGCCCAGCAAGGTGAGTGCGAAGAGCACAAAATCCAACGGTATCGGGCCAAGCAGGATGCCATCCGATGCCCGCGCGATAGTGGGCATCGCCAGCAGCGCCAGCGGCGCGGCCAGCTTCAACAGGCGCACGCCTGGGGTGTGGTGATTCACGACTAACTCCCTTTTGATGTTGTTCTTTGTATGGCGACGTAACGGCCGATCGCCTTTTCAATTCCTACGATGGCGCTGATCACAAGCGCCGCCAGCACGACTTCAGCCCAGCTCGCGGCATCGATCGCAACGCTGCCGAACGCCGACTGCATTGGCGCGCTGTGGGTGAATGCAAACTGCAGCGCCGCCATCGCCGCGGAGCCAGCCCAGACCCACGGATTCGAGAACACGCCGACGCGCCACCAAGCGCGATGCAGCGAGCGGCAGTTGAGCAGATAGGCCATCTCGCTGAACACGACGACGTTCGCTGCGGCGGTGCGCGCATACTCGACACTGCGCCCCGCCGCAAGTTCGCGCTCGAAGAGCCAGAAGGTACCGATGACCAGCAGGGTACCCACGAGCATGATGCGAGCGGCCATCGCCCGCGTCAGGATGGGCTCGCCAGGCGGGCGCGGCGGGCGGGCCATGACATCATTCTCGATCGGCTCGAAAGCGAGCGTGAGACCCAGCAGCAGCGCGGTGCTCATGTTGATCCAGAGGATCTGCAGCGGCGTGATCGGCAGCGTAACGCCCGCCAGCACCGCCACGAGGATGATCACGCCCTCGGCGAAATTGGTTGGCAAAGTCCAGACAATGAATTTGAGCAGATTGTCGTAAACCCCGCGCCCCTCCTCCACCGCAGCCTCGATGGATGCGAAATTATCGTCGGTCAGCACCATGTCGGACGACTCTTTCGCAACGTCCGTGCCACCTCGCCCCATCGCAACGCCAATGTCGGCCTGCCGCAGGGCCGGCGGCGAAGGCGGG
>JAJZLD010000381.1 GCA_021803785.1 Pseudomonadota bacterium
TTTGGCGCGCCGCCAGCGCCTTGCGTCTTGCTTCACCCATTGGGTGAGTATGCCAAGCACTCCCAACTGCGCGCCACTGCTGGCGTTTCAACCCATCGGAGGGCTTGAAATGCCGGATCTAGGTTGAATAGTCACCCTAGCGGTGGTTTGCCACAAATGCAAAAGAAAACGCCCCGGCCGGCAAGCAGTCGGGGCGCTTCAGGTATTGAAAGCCGCGGGCTATGCCCGCGCCATCGCCGCGTCAGTGCCGCAGCGATTTGTTCTGATTTTCAAGCGTCGTGGCCATCGCGATCAGCAGCACACCGACCACTACTGTCACGATATAACCACCGAAGAATCCGATCAAACTTGCCGTAACGTCCATCCTCGCCTCCCCTGTCGTTTGGGCGCGATGGCGCCCGTTCTTGTCCCGTTCCACCACAGTATGGCGAGCTTAATCACCACACTGCCAACAGGGCAAAGATTACGGACGGGCCGCCGCTGGGCGTTGATGCCGGTCAACGGCCGCCGGCATCAGCCACGCGCCTTGAACAAGCCTTCGCACACCGGCCGCTGTGCGTCGTCGGCCGGCAGCTTTACGCACATCTGCGCCGCCTGCGCGACGATGCGCCGATAGCCGGCCTGGTGCTTGCCGCCCGCGTTCCACTCGGCAAGCTTCTTGGCGCTGCGCTCGAGCACCGCGCGATTGCGTTCATAGAACGCGTTGGGGGTGGAGGCCGTTTCGGCGAAAAGCTTGCTGCTGGCCGCCTCGATGCGCGCCTCGTCGGACGGCACCAGATCGAGCAGACCATTGAGGTAACCGCCGCCCCACTGCAAGCGCGTTGCCGAACCTTGCGACGCCGTCCAGGCCGCCTCGTACCACTTCAAGGCAGCGGCCACATCGCCGCGCTTCTTCGCATTGCCGCCCAGCATTCGCATGAAGTAGTAGGGGGCGTGAGAACGCTTGAGTTCAGCCTTCAGCAATGCATCCGAATCGTCGAGCAAACCGGCGTCGGTCAGCACGCCAGCTGCGGTGTAGATCACCGACTGACGCTCGAAACCATTGCTGGTGGCCGCGTCCGCAGCGCTCACCTGGCTGCGCAGCAGTGCCGGATCCAGCGGCGTTGCGCCCGCCAGCTTGCCGAGCGCGACACGCGCACCAAGCGCCGACAGGCGATCGGTGGTGGACAGCGTGGCGTCCTGCGCCAGCGATTCGAGCGACTTGCTCCATTGCGCAGCCAGCGCAAGGCGCGACGCGCCGCCAGCCGGTGTGAGCAAGGTCAGGACCTTGTCCGGATCAACGATCAGCAGGTCAAAATGGCTGCGCACCTCTGCCGGATCGGCAAGCAGCTTTGCCAGCAGTTGCGCACCGGCGTCACTGGCCAGCTTCGGTAGCGGTTGCACCTGCGCCTGAGCCACAAAGGCCTTGAGCGCGAGACGGGTCGCCAGTTCGGCTTGCGCAGGCGGGACGGCGGCCGCGAGGCGCGCCAACGTGTCGGGCAGCGCGGCCTTGCTGACCAGCTGTTCTTCGTCGGCATCGAAAGGGTAGAAGGCCAGCAGGCGCCAGTCGTCCGCCGTGGTCGGCTTGCCGGCCAGCGCAGCAGCAAGGACTTCCTTGACCGGCCGGTTCGCATTCATGCCCAGCGCGAGCACCTGCAGATAGCGTTGCGCATCGACTTCGCCAGGCAGGCGCGTCAGCTCGGTGCCGTCGGGGCGGAACAGGATCATCGTGGGGTAGCCGCGCACCTTGAAGCGGGCCGCCAGCTTCTGGCCCTCCGGCGAATCACCGTCGAGCTCGAGCGGGATGAACTGCTTGGCGCGTTCGGCAAAGTCGGCGCGGTTGAACAGCGTCGCCTTGACCTGGTTGCAGTACGGGCACCACACCGCCCCCCAGTACAGGAAGACCGGCTTGTTGCTGCGCCTCGCCTCGGCAAATGCAGCATCCACGTCACCCTTGAACCACGCGACGGCAGCGCTGCCGCTCGCGGCTGGAACAGTCGGCGGCGTCGCGGGTGCGGCCGCAGCGGCGTTTTCGGAGGTTTTTGAACAGGCGGCAAGCAGAAGCAGGCAAAGCGGCGCGAGGCGCCATGGGGCGAGGGTCATCGGGCGATCCGGTTCGGGCTGGCGGGTGACGCCAGCGGTTTGGGGCATGCCGCGCTCCTGGCGCGGCCTTCAAGCCGCCATTTTGCCGCATGCCCCTGGCCTGCGTATGCCGAACCCTGACAATGCTTTGCAGCAAAGGATCAACGCACGCTGCAAAGTGCCGCACAGCACCAGCGCAAACGCTTCAGCGCTCAGTGCCCGCCCCCGTGGTGCGATGCAATTGCTCACCATGTGATCGGTGTACCGTCGTAGTTGAAGTAGCCGCCGTTCTCCGCTGGCCCAACTCGCTCGAGCACGCCGCGCATGCCGACCACCGAGTCGTAAGCCTCGATCTCGGCGTTCGGCCCGCCCATGTCGGTCTTGACCCAGCCCGGATGCAGTGTCACCACCGTGGCGCCCCGCGGGCCATATTCGTTCGCCGCGCACTTCGCAACCATGTTCACCGCCGCCTTCGATGCGCGGTATAGCAGCCCCGAGCTGCCGCGGGCGCCGCCGATCGAACCCATGGCGGACGAGATCACCGCGATCGTGCCGCGCGCACCGATCACCGAATCGGCGAAGGCCTGGATCACGCGCATCGGGCCGAGCACGTTGGTATGCATCACGGCATCGAAATCGGCATCGCCCGGCGCCAGAAAACTTGTTGTCTCCGGCCCATACAGTCCGGCACACACGATCAGCAGGTTGAGCGGATCTTCGTCAACATGCCACGCGGCGCCGGCAATCGAATTGGCCGAGGTCACGTCGAGCGGTAACACCTCGACACCCTTCACACGCAGCAGTTCGGTCGCCTTCGCCGGGGTACGCACGCCGGCATAGACCTTCCAGCCCTGGATCGCGTATTGCCGCGCGAATTCCAGACCGATACCGCGTGAAGCCCCTGCGATCAGAACCGTCTTGCGCGTCATGCCTTGCTTCCT
>JAJZLD010000382.1:0-1190 GCA_021803785.1 Pseudomonadota bacterium
GGAGCCGTGAGCTCGCCATGAATGCCGGCGGCAAGCTGGAAGGCAAGCCCGAAGCGCTGGTCAAGCAAGCACTTCAGGTCGATCCGGACAACCTGCTCGCTTTGATGCTGGCCGGCTCCGGCGCCGCGGGTCGTCACGACTACGCCGCGGCGGTTGCTTACTTCGAGCGCGCGCTGCCTCAGGTTGCGCCGGAATCCGAGGACGCCCGCTTCCTGAAGGATGCAATCGCTCAGGTCAAGGCTCAGATGGGCGGTGCCGCGCCCACAGCGCCCGTCGCCGCCGAACCCACCGCAAGGGCCACCGAACAGGCGCCGGCCGCCAGCCAGCGCTCGCTGGCGCTCGCGATCGGCATCGCGCCGGCCATGAAGGCGGAAGCCCGCGGCAAAACACTGTTCGTGATCGCCCGCGCACCGGGCGAACGCATGCCCGTGGCGGTCGTCCGCCGCAGCGCCGACATGCTGCCGGCAACCATCACGCTGGACGACAGCGCCTCGCTCAATGCCCAGCGTCCGCTCTCGAGCGTAGCCAAGCTCGAAATCGAAGCGCGCATCTCGGCATCGGGCGTCGCACAGGCCGCCTCAGGCGATCTCTACGGCACCGCGAACGTGGCAGACGCCAGCGTATCGGCGCTCGCCCTTCAAATCGATCAGCGCCGGCCTTGATCGCCCTCTCTGCGCGACAAACCTCACGCCGAGAGAACAAAGCAGCCTCGCAGTGGATTACGCGGCAAGATCGATCGCACACCCTCCCGATCAGGGTCAAGCTCGCTCGGCGCAGCGAGTTCATTCTGAACAGCGCTGCACTCGACGCGCATCAAGCGTTCCGTCCCGACACAGGATCAAACTTCCCGCCCCCCCTTTGCACACACGCATACCATGAACAATCTGCACGACCTGCAAGAACTCGATAACGAGGACGTAAAACCCGAACGCGAAGCCGCTACCAAACGCAGCACCTGGGTCAGCGTCGCCGTAAATATTGGCCTGACAATCTCGCAAGTGGCTGCCGGCTTGATCTCGGGATCACAAGGCCTGATCGCCGACGGTGTGCACTCGCTGTCCGATCTCGTTGCCGATTTTGTCGTGTTGCTGGCTGTTCATCACAGCCAGAAGGCGCCAGATGACGATCACCACTATGGCCATCAGCGTTACGAAAACGCCGCCTCGCTGGTGCTGGGCGTTGCATGACGT
>JAJZLD010000382.1:1200-2984 GCA_021803785.1 Pseudomonadota bacterium
CCTGGCTGGCGGTTGCCGCCATCGTGCTGGGCGTGCTGCTGCTCGCGGTCGGGCTGGGAATGATCGGCTCAGCGGTGCACAAGCTGGAAGCACCGGAGAGCATTCCCAAAGTACACATCGTCGCCCTGTGGGTCGCGCTGGGCGCACTCGTCGTCAAGGAGGTGCTCTTCCGCTACATGCTTTATGTTGCTGAGAAGGTGCGTTCGAGCATGCTGGTCGCGAACGCCTGGCATGCACGCTCCGACGCTGCATCATCGCTCGTCGTCGCGATCGGGATTGGCGGCAACCTGATGGGCTTCGGCCTGCTCGACCCGATCGCCGCCCTGATTGTCGGCTTCATGGTCGCTCGCATGGGCTGGGAGTTCGGATGGGACGCGCTGCACGATCTCACCGACCGGGCCGCAACAGAGGAACAAGTGGCCGGGATCGCCGCAGACATCCTCGCCACACCCGGCGTGCTCGGTATGCACGAACTCAAAACGCGCAAAACCGGCGACATGATTCTCGCGGACGTTCACCTTGAGATCGATGGCAACCTCACGGTTGCGCAAGGCCACGAGATCGCCCGACAGGCGAAGCTTCGAGTCATGGAGAACCATCCTGTGCTGTACCTGATGACGCACGTTGACCCGGTTTCACGCACGGATTCCGAGCCGATACGCCCCTGACGGCCCGCAGGTGTGCGGCAGACGCGCAACTATGGTGGTCTGGCCCAACGCTCGAGCGTTGAGCTGCGTATCGGTGCTGAGGCGAATGGGAACTTGGAGACTCCTCGCAGAGGGCTTGTGTTGACAGCTCCGATCCAGAACCACCTCGCTCTTGATTACAAACGTAACGTTAGTTCCGCAATCAAAAGCCCTTGCTCGTCCCATGTCGATGTCGACAAGGGCAGCAAGCTCCGTCTTCAAATACGCCACGTTCCGGCGGACGGATTTCGGGGGCGGAGCCCCTAAGCATCGCCATGCGAGTGAGTTTCGGCCTTGGCAGCAGGCGCACGCTCCATTTCCCTCAGACGACGATACAACGTTCGCTCGCTGATGCCGAGTGCCTTGGCGAGTTCCTTCCTAGACCCATGATGCTCAGCGAGGAGCTGCGGCAGTCGTTGCGCTAACGACAATGCGGGGGGTTCGGCACTTCTGGGAGGGGCCACTTCGTGTGCGAACGTCTCGTCGGGAAAATGCTCCGGGTAAATCACGTCCCCGTCGCACATCAAGCTGGCCCGCTCGAGCATGTTGCGCAGTTCTCGCACATTTCCCGGATAGTCGTACCGCTCGAGCATTACCTGGGCCGCGACCGACAAAGACAAGGAACGTTGTGGCGCCACCCGCGCCAGTAGCGCTTGAGCCAGCGCCGGAATGTCTTCACGGCGCTCGCGCAGCGCGGGCACTCGAATGGGAAAAATGTTGAGACGGTAGTAGAGATCGGCCCGGAACGCGCCCGCGGCGACCATCTCCCGCAGAGATCGGTGAGTCGCCGAAATGATGCGGATATCGGCGCGACGCACATCAGCCGCGCCGACACGGCGGTAAGTGCCTGTCTCCAGCAGGCGCAACAACTTGACCTGCATCGTGAGCGGGATCTCGCCCACTTCATCGAGAAACAGCGTGCCGCCGCTGGCGGCTTCGACGAGACCCGCGCGCGACGCAGACGCACCGGTGAAGGCGCCGCGTTCATGGCCAAATAATCCTAGATCCGGCATTTCAAGCCCTCCGATGGGTTGAAACGCCAGCAGTGGCGCGCAGTTGGGAGTGCTTGGCATACTCACCCAATGGGTGAAGCAAGAC
>JAJZLD010000050.1 GCA_021803785.1 Pseudomonadota bacterium
TTTGGCGCGCCGCCAGCGCCTTGCGTCTTGCTTCACCCATTGGGTGAGTATGCCAAGCACTCCCAACTGCGCGCCACTGCTGGCGTTTCAACCCATCGGAGGGCTTGAAATGCCGGATCTAGGTTGAGCAATGGCGCTGCAGCAAAGGTTGAAAAGCCCTCCATGCAGATCGCCAGGCCAGCCGGCTGCTCTTCGACATAGGCCAGCAACACATGAACGCCGGGGCGATCGGCAAGCGCGCGTGGCAGGCGTGCCTTGGCCTGATCGCTGAGCCCGTCGCCGCCACCGGCCGGATCGCGGGCGTAGGCGTCCAGCAGCAGCAGCATGGCGGCTGCGTGTTCGGGTTGGTGCAGGTCGGCGCGGAAGATGTCGAGCTTCATCGTGTCGGTTCAGGGGCGGGTCAATGGGAGCTGAGGCAGCGCCTCAAGCGCGCGAATCACGGTCTGGCGGCGTACCGCTTCGCGCGATCCGTCGAAGCGGTGCAGTTCTGCAAGGGTAACGCCCGCGCGACTCGCCCAGGCGATCCAGACCGTGCCAACTGGCTTCTCGGGCGAACCGCCGGTCGGGCCGGCAACACCGGAGACCGCGATCGCGTGACTCGCGTTCGACCGGGCAAGCGCGCCTTCGGCCATCTCGCGCACCACCGCTTCGCTGACGGCGCCGTGTTCGGCGAGCGTCGCGGCACGCACGCCGAGCATCTCCTGCTTGGCGTCGTTGGAATAGGTGACCCAGCCGCGATCGAACCATGCAGAGCTGCCGGAGGTTGCAGTAATCACTTCTGCGATCCACCCGCCGGTGCAGGACTCGGCGGTTGCAAGCGTGTGTCCGCGAGAGGCGAGCCAGTCGCCGGTGTCCTGCGAGAGTCGTTCGAGCTCGTGTTCCATCAGCCGATCAGTCTTTTCAGAATCGCCAGCACCAGTAGCGCATAACCGGCCGCCAGCATATCGTCGAACATTACGCCGAGGCCGTGCTTGAAGCGCGCGTCGCACTGGCGGATCGGCGGCGGCTTGACGATGTCAAAGCCGCGAAACAGGACGAAGGCCAGCAGCTGCCACAACAGGCCCGCCGGGGTGAAGAACAGCACCAGCCACATCGCAACGAACTCGTCCCATACGATGCCACCGTGGTCGATCTCACCCAGCTTGCGGCCCGCCACTTCAATCGCAAAAGCCCCCAGCACGAAGCACCAAGCGAGAAACAGCAGGAAGCTCCATTCGGTGTGGAACAGCCCGCGCAGCATCGGATACAGCGCCCAGGCTGCAAGCGTGCCGAAGGTGCCGGGCGCCTTTGGGGCAAGGCCGGACCCGAAGCCCAGCGCGAGAAAGTGCGCCGGATGCGCAAGTAGGAAACGGACGGTGGGGCGGATGCTCATGGCGCGATCCTATCAGGCCGCATCGCTGACGGCTGCGGGCGCAGGTTGCCAGGCGGACACCAGCGCAGCACTGGCAACCAGCAGTGCGCCCGCGATTTCGCGAACGCCCATCGCCTCGCCAGCCCACCACCAGGAGAACAGCGCGGCGAACACCAGTTCGGTACTCATCAGCATCGCCGCCAGGTTGGCGGGCAGGCGCTGCAAGCCCCACTGCATCGCGACGATGATGCCGAGCATCGCAAGACCGACGAAGGCCGCCATGCCAAGCGGCGTCAAATTCGAGGTCGGCATTTCGCCCTCTGCAAGCAGCCACCCTGCTGCCAGCACCAGCTCGACAAGAAAGATCAGCGCCACGCGCGGCCGCTCATCGCCATGGGGCAGCGCGCGGATCAGCACGTTGTAGACCGCGAGGCTGAGCCCGGCGAGCAGCGCTACCCATTCCCACGGCGTGGCGGGCCATGGATAGCCCAGCGCGGGATGCCACAGCATCAGCAGCGCGCCACCGCTGCACAGCGCCAGCGCAACACAGCCGCGCAGGCCGGGGCGCTCGTGCAAGAGCCACCATGCGAGCGGCACCGTCCATAGCGGTGCGGTGTAGAGCAGCAGCACCACTTTCATCACCGGTGCATGGGTCGCGGCCGCGTTGTAGCCGAGGTTGCAGATCGCCGAGGCAAGCGCCATCACGAGCAGCCGCGGATCGCGCAGGAAAGCTGGCAGGCGCCCGCGCGACCAGATCAGCGCACCAATAGCGCCAAAGGCGAAGGCAAGCGTGTTGGCCTGCGCGCTGCTGAGGCCGCGCTCTAGCAACCAGCGGAAGGGCCACCAGATTGCGGCCCAGCACATGGCCGTGCCGATCAGCGTCAGTGCAGGGCGGTTCATGCGAAGTGGTCGAAACCGCGAGGGGCTAGTGCCACGATCGCGCCATCGCGCAGCCGCAGTTGCAGGCCGGGTTGCGCCACGCAGGTGCCGATACGGCTCAGCGGCAGGTCAAGCTGTTTTGAGATGGCCGCAATTGCGTCGCGTTTGTCCGGTGCGGCGCAGAAAAGCAGTTCGTAGTCATCGCCGCCGGCCAGCACACAGCGCTGCGCCAGCGCGGCATCGCCACAGGCCGCCTGCGCGCGCGCCAGCGGCAGCGCCGCCTCATCGAGCACCGCGCCACAGGCCGAACGTTCGAGGATGTGCGCCAAATCGCCGGCAAGCCCGTCCGACACATCCAGCATCGCCCTCGCCACACCACGCAGCGCCAAACCGAGCGCCACGCGCGGCTGAGGCCGTTCGAGCGCCTCGACACAGGCGTCGCGCCAGTCGGCGTCCAGCGGCGTGCCGTCGAGCAGATGGCGCAGGCCCAGCGCCGCCAAGCCCGGCCAGCCGGAAACCCATATGTCGTCGCCCGCGTGGGCGCCACTGCGGCGGATTGCACCGCCCACCTCGACCTCACCGAACGCGGTCGCGCACAGGTTCAAGGGGCCGCGGGTCGTGTCGCCGCCGATCCAGTCGACGCCGTAGGCTTCGCTGCACTCGGCAAAACCGCGCGCCAGCGCTGCGATCCAACGCTCGTCGACCGCAGGCAGCGACAAGGCGAGCGTGATCCAACGCGGCTGCGCGCCCATCGCGGCGAGGTCGGAAATATTCACCGCCGCGGTCTTCCAGCCCAATCGTTCGGCGTCGGTATCCGGCAGGAAATGCGTGCCGGCAACCAGCATGTCGGTCGTCACCACCAGTGCGTGCCGAGCCGACGGCTGCACGATCGCGCAGTCGTCGCCCACGCCCAGCACGGTATGCCGCGTGGGGCGGGTGAAGTGGCGGGCGATCAAGTCGAATTCGGAGGTCATCGTTCTACGGGCAGGTCCGGTGGCAGCGCGAGACGCGATTATCCCCTGTGCAGCCGGGTACGCGTCAGATGTTGGCCCTGCCGCTCGCTCGCCACGCGGCCTGTCATGCGTTTGCCATCAAGGGCTCACGGTCGCGTCATCGCGCGCAGGCTCACGCTTGGCGGCTGTGGTGGCGACGACAGTTCGCCGGCCATCACGCCGACACCGCAAACTCTCCGCACCCTCGGCGGCACGTAACCGATCGTGGTCGCCCACCGCGGCGCCTCCGGCTACCGGCCCGAGGAGACGCTGGAGGCCTACCAGATGGCGATCGACATGGGCGCCGACGTGATCGAGCCCGACCTGGTGTCGGCCAAGGACGGCGCACTGATCGCGCGGCACGACCCCAACCTCGCCTAGAGCACCGAGGTCGCCAGTCACCCGGAGTTCGCCGATCGGAAGAAGACCACCACGGCCGATGGCGAAGTGCAGACCGGCTGGTTCGCCAGCGACTTCACCACGGCGGAAATCAAGACGCTGGGCGGCATCTCGACCATCACCCGTCAGCGAACAGTACCACCTGCGCGTAACAGGACGGATCCCGTTTCTTGTCCCGCGACAAGGAAGCGACCGCCCCCGGACTGCGACACTTTGCCGCACCAAAGGTCCGGAGTGCCTGGCAATGCCTCGTTTCACCCATTTCCTTCGCGCGACGATCGCCTTGGCCGGCGCGCTGTTGTGCCTGCAGCCCGCGGCAGTAAAGGCGCTGGCGTATGAAGCCAAACTCGCGCCCGAACTCTTCACCGCGCCGGATCTCTGCGCCTACACCGATTGCAAGGCGGTGTTGCCGGGTGCCGAGCGCTTTTCGCCTCGCGATGGGCAGCCGCGCTTCTCGACCGGCTACAAGGGCGACAAGGCGATCGGCTACGTCTTTCTCTCAACCGATCTGGTCGACATCCCGGCCTATTCCGGCAAGCCAGTGATCACGCTGATCGGCATGGACACTGCCGGGCGCTTTACCGGCATCCGTGTGCTAAAACATTCGGAACCGATCCTGCTGCTCGGGATTCCGGAAACGAAACTGGACGCCTTCGTCAGCCAGTACCTCGGCAAATCCGTTGCGCAGCATTTCGAGGTCGGTAGTGGTGACAAGCAGACCGTCGGGCTCGATGCGATTTCCGGCGCGACGGTGACCGTCGTTGCCGAGAATCAGGTCATCACCCGCGCGGCGCAGCAGGTGGCGCGCAAGGTCGGCATCCTCAAGAGCGAAGTACGCCCAACCGCGCGTTACAAGGACGTCGGTGACATTGGCGACTGGGACGCGCTGGTGAAGGCCGGCGCCGTGTCGCGCCTGACCCTGCAGCCGGCCGACGTGGGCGAACCGGATACCGGCCAGCCCTACCTCGACCTGTGGGTTGGCGTGCTGAACCACCCGACGCTGGGCCGTGCGGTGCTGGGTGCGACCGAATGGCGTGCGTTGATGGCTCGGCTCAAGCCACATGAAACCGCGCTGATGGTGATCGCCGATGGCACCGGCTCCTTCAAGGGCTCCGGCTTCGTGCGCGGCGGCATCTTCGATCGCGTGCAGGTGAAGCAGGATGCCGACACCTACACCTTCCGAGATCTCGACTACCTGAACCTCTATTCCCTGCAGGCAAAAGGCCACCCGAACTACCGCGAATCGGGCATCTTCATCCTTCGCGACGCGAGCTTCTCCGCCGCCTGGCCGTTCCGCTTCGTCTACCTCGCCAACAAGCAGGACAAGTCGACCGGTCAGCGCCAGTTCATCAACTTCGAGACCAAGGTGTGGCTGCCGGACGCCTGGCTCGAAGGTGGCCGCCCGGCAGTGAGCGAACCCGAGGCCCCTTGGAAGAAGATCTGGCGCGACAAGGCGGTCAGCATTGTTCTCTTCGTCGCCTTCCTCGCCATCGTCGCCTTCACCTACTCACGCCGCGATTGGCTGACTGCGCGGGCGACGATCCGCGACAAGCGCTGGGTGGCCTGGCCCAAGTATGTGTTCTGGACGATCAGCATCGTGTGGATCGGTGGCGTGCTGATGGCGCAGCCCTCGATCACGCATGTGATGACCTGGTTCCACTCGCTGATCTCGCGCTGGGAGTGGGAGCTGTTCCTGACCGACCCGTTCATCTTCATCTTCTGGTGGTTCATCTTCATCACGCTGTTCGTGTGGGGCCGCGGGCTCTTCTGCGGCTGGCTGTGCCCCTTCGGTTCGCTGTCCGAGCTGGCCTACAAGATCGCCGGCAAGCTGGGTTTGAAGCGCTTCCAGCGCCACGTCCCGAAGCCGCTGCACGACAAGCTGAAGTGGGTGAAGTACGGCGTGTTCTTTGCGCTGATGGCGGTTTCGCTGTGGTCGATGACGGTGGCCGAGCAATTCGCCGAGGTCGAACCCTTCAAAACGACCTTCCTCGTTGGCCCGTGGAACCGCAGCTGGCCCTTCCAGCTGTTCTTCACGGTCGTGCTGGGGCTCTCGTTGTTCATCGAGCGCCCATTCTGCAAATACATCTGCCCGCTGGGCGCCGGGCTTGCGATTCCGACCAGCTTCCGCCTCTTTGGCCTGCGCCGCAAAAAGGAATGTGGCCCCTGCAAGGCCTGCGCGGTGCAGTGCGGCTCGCTGGCGATTGCGGCAGACGGCAAGATCGACCAGCGCGAGTGCCTGCTATGCCTCGACTGCATGGTGTATTACCACGACGCGCACGCCTGCCCGCCCCTGGCGGCCGAGCGCAAGCGGCGCGAGAAGGCGGGTCTCAAACTCATGCCGATCGGGCGCGACGGCTACTTCATTCCGATCAAGGAAGTGCGGGGCGAGGCTCCGTAGGCTCAAGCGCATGTGCTCCGCCCGACGCATCGCCTTCCTGTCGATCACGCTGCTGCTTGCCGGCACGGCCGCTGGCGCCGAACTGCATGTGGCGTCCGGCGAGTCGATTGCAGCAGCGATCGCGCGCGCCCAGCCGGGCGACACGATCCGCGTGGCGCGCGGCGAGTATCACGAGCACCTGCGGATCGAAAAGGCGCTCACGCTGATTGGCGAGAACATGCCAACGATCAGCGGAGACATGTCGGGGGATGTGATCCGCATCGTCTCGCCCGACGTGCGCATCGAGGGCTTCGTGGTGCGTGATTCGGGCGACGACCTCGAGAAGCAGCAGGCGGGCATCTACATCCAGCCCGGTGCACACCGCGCAGTGGTGCGCAACAACCAACTCGCCTACAACCTGTTCGGGCTGTGGATCGAAAAGGCCAACGACGTGGTGGTGGAAAAGAACCGCATCGCCGGCAAGCGCGACTACCTCTCGCCCAACCGCGGCAACGGCATCCAGCTCTACAACACGCAGGGCGCGAAGATCCTCGACAACCACATCAGCTACTCGCGCGACGGCATCTATGTCGACGTGTCTCACCACGCGCTGTTCCGCGGCAACGAGATCCACGACAGCCGCTACGGCACGCACTACATGAACTCCTACTTCAACACCTGGGAGAAGAACTTCGTACACCACAACCGCGGCGGGCTGGCGCTGATGGAGGTGCATGACCAGGTGGTGCGCAACAACATCGCGTGGGCCAACACCGACCACGGCATCATGCTGCGCACGATCCAGCGCGCGGATGTCCGCGGCAACATCATCGCCGGCAACAGCCGCGGCTTCTTCATCTACGACGCGCAGGACAACACCCTGAGCGGCAACCTCGTGGTGCGCAACGAAGTCGGTGTGCACCTGTCGGCCGGCTCCTGGCACAACCTGGTCGACGGCAACGACTTCATCGGCAACCACGAAGGCGTGCGCTACGTTGGCGCGAAAGACGAAGTGTGGGGGCCGAAAGCCGGCAATCACTGGAGCGGCTACCTCGGCTGGGACCGCAATGGCGATGGCCGCGGCGACGTGCCCTTCGAAGCCGCCGACCTGGTGGACCGCCTGATGTGGCGCTACCCCGCGGCCCGCGTACTGCTCAACAGCCCGGCGGTCGAAACCCTGCGCCTTGCCGCCCGGCAGTTCCCGGTGCTGCGCGCACCCACCGTGGTGGAACCCTCGCCCGCGATGCGCCCCCGCCACCCTGACTGGAGATACTGGCTTGAACGCGCCCGCCATTGAACTTGCCGGCGTCACCAAGCGATTCGGCGAAGTGGAAGCCGTGCGCGGCGTCTCGCTTGCCGTCGCACCCGGTCGCACCTTCGGCCTCATCGGCCACAACGGCGCTGGCAAGAGCACGCTGTTCCGCATGATGCTCGGGTTGATCGCGCCGGACGCCGGAACGCTGCGCCTGCTCGGCGAGCCCAGCGACGGCGCGCGCTTCCGCGAAGTGCGCCAGCAGATCGGCTATCTGCCCGAACACGTCGCGCTGTACGACAACCTGAGCGGCCTCGAAACCCTGCGCTTCTACGCCAAGCTGCGCGGCGCGCCGCGCGCCGAATGCGATGCGGCATTGGAACGTGTCGGCCTCGCCCATGCGGCGATGCGCAAGGTACGCGGCTACTCGAAGGGGATGCGGCAACGGCTCGGCTTTGCGCAGGCGCTGCTGGGAAAGCCGAAACTGCTGTTTCTCGACGAGCCCACGAACGGGCTGGACCCGCAGGCGATCCACGATTTCTACCGCGTCATCGCCGAACTCAAGGCCGAAGGCGTAACCGTGGTGCTGACCTCGCACATCCTCGCCGAGATCGAGCAACGGGTAGACGAGGTGGCGATCCTGCGCGAAGGCCGCATCGTCGCGCAGGGCAGCGTCGCCGAACTGCGCGAACGGGCCGACCTGCCTGTGCGGCTGGTGGTACGCGTGACGGCCGAAGCGCGCGAGCGACTGATCGCAAACCTTGGCGCAAGCGCGGAAGACGCGGCCCATGTAGCGCTGAGCGTGAATCGCGGCGACAAACTCGCGCGCATCGCACAGCTGGCGGCGGAACCGGGCGTCAGCGACCTGCGGCTGGTCGACCCTTCGCTCGAAGCCGTGTTCCTCGAACACTCGCAGGAGGCCGTATGAACATCGTGCTGCGACAGATCACCGCGATCGCCGGCAAGGAATTCCGCGACCGCGTGCGCAACCGCTGGGTGTGGGTCATCGCCACGGTGTTCGCCGGCTTCGCGCTGGCGATTGCGTACTTCGGCGCCGCCAGCGAAGGCCAGGTCGGCTTTCGCGGCATCGATGTGACGATCGCGAGCCTCGTCTCGCTGGTCACCTACCTGATCCCCCTGATCGCGCTGGTGCTGGGCTTTGACGTGATCGTCGGCGAGCGCGAGCGCGGCACGATGGAGTTGCTGCTTGCGCTGCCGGTAACGCGCGGCGAGGTGCTGGTCGGTAAGTTCGTCGGCCTTGCCGCCACGCTGACGGTGGCCACGGTGCTGGGCTTCGGGCTGGCCGGCGCGGTCTTCCTCACCGCGGGCGGCGACGCATTGTTCCACTATGCCGGCTTCGTTGCGTCGGCAATTCTGCTGGGGCTGGTATTTCTCGCGATTGCGGTACTGCTGTCGGTACTGGCAAGCGACCGCGCGCGCGCCTCGGGCTACGCGGTCGGCGCCTGGTTCCTCTTTGTCATCGTGTTCGATCTGGTGTTGCTCGGCGGCCTCATCGCCCTGGGCGGCAGCGGCGCAGGTGACGCCCTGCCCTGGCTGCTGCTCGCCAACCCAACCGACGTGTTCCGCATCCTCAACGTGTTTAGCCTCGACCAGGTCAGCGCGCTGTACGGCTTGGCCACCGTATTCCCGCCCGCGCTCGCCAACCCTGTGGTGCTCGGCGGCGTGATGGCCGGCTGGATCGCCGCACCGCTGGCCCTTGCCTACTGGAGATTCAAGTGAAACCCCATTTCCGCATCCTGACCCTCGGCCTGTTTCTGGCCCTGGCCGCCTGCAGCAAGGCACCGGTCGACGACAAACCGGCTTCCATCGCGCGTGGCGACGCCTGCTCGCTGGACGGCATGACGCTGGCCGACTTCCCCGGCCCCAAGGGCCAGATCATCTGGGCCGACGGCCAGCACGACTTCTTCTGCGATACGCGCGAGATCGTCGCAACCCTGCTCAAGCCCGAACAGCAGCGCGCGATGAAGGGCGCCTATGTGCAGGACATGGCCAAGACCGACTGGGACAAGCCGCAGGACGCCTGGATCGACGCAAAGGCCGCCTTCTACGTGCAGGGCTCCAAGCGCCACGGCAGCATGGGGCCGACGCTCGCGAGCTTTGCCGAGCGCGGCGCAGCCGACGCCTTCGCAAAGCAATACGGCGGCAAGGTGGTGGCCTTCGCCGAGATCAAGCCGAGCACCGTCAGCATGGACGGCGGCATGGATCACGACCAGACGATGTAAGCCCGCGCGGGGCAACCGGTCGGCTTGTGGGACAATGCAGCCCCGATGAACACCGCCTTCAGCCCCGCGCCCACCCGCCCAGACTTGCCCGACTTCGATGTTGCGCAACTCGGGCAAGTTTTCACGCCGGAATCGGTCGTGCAGGCGATGCTGGCGTTGCGGCAACGTAACGGACGCGTACTGGAGCCCTCCTGCGGTAACGGTGCCTTCCTGCGCCATTTGCCCGGCGCGGTCGGCATCGAACTCGACCCGCGCCATGCCCCGCCCGGCGCCCTGGTCGGCGACTTCTTCGCGCTGCCGGTGCATGAGAAGTTCGACACCATCATTGGCAACCCACCGTACGTCAGGCACCAGGACATCGCCGCCAGCACCCGTGCGCTGCTGCCCAATGCGCTGGGCTTCGATCGCCGCAGCAACCTGTTCCTGTTCTTCATTGCCAAATGCCTGGATCACCTGACTGCGGGCGGTGAGCTGATTTTCATCACCCCGCGCGACTTCCTCAAAGCCACCAGTGCGCGGCCGCTGAACCGGCTGCTGCATGCACGCGGCACGATCACGCATGTGATCGAACTGGGCGACAAGAAGAGCTTCGACGGCGCGCTGCCGAACTGCCTGATCTGGCGCTTTGTCGAAGGTGACTTCTCGCGCCGCACCGCGCTGATCGACGCCGCCCACCACCGCACGCTCGACGACACGCTCGCCGCCGCTGCCCGCGGCGACTGGGAGATGCGCGACTTCGTCGAACACGCCGGACAACTCGCCTTCGTGCGCGACGCCCACGAGGTACCGCTGGCCGAGGTGTTTGCGGTGCGTGTCGGTGCCGTGTCCGGCGCAGACCCGATCTTCGCCAACCCACAACACGGCACCCTCGATTTCGTCTGCTCGCACACCCGCACCAGCGGCAAGACGCGCCGCATGATCTGGCAACCCGATTCACCCCACCCGGCCTTGCTGCCGCACAAGGCCGCACTGCTTGCACGGCGCATCAAGCCCTTTAGCGAAGCGGACTGGTGGCAGTGGGGACGCGGCTATCCGCAAAGCAGCGCGCCGCGTATCTACGTAAATCATCGCACCCGGGTTGCGGAACCTTTTTTCCTGCACGACAGTCCCCATTTTGACGGTGCGGTGCTTGCGCTTTTCCCGCATCGCCCCGATGTAAACCTGAATGTGCTGTGTGCGATGCTGAACGCGGTCGACTGGGCGGAGCAAGGCTTTGTCTGCGACGGTCGTTTCATCTTCGGCCAGCGCGCGCTGCAAAACGCCCGCCTGCCGGCAGCGTTTGCGGCTTTCGCACGGAACCCCGACAGCGCCTGAGCGCCGACCCGCGCCGCCTCGTCGGGGTTAAACTTGGCGCCCCGACCGAGGAGACACCCCAATGGTCCCGCATCTGACGACGGCCCTGACCGGACCGCTTCTGGAACTCGAACGCTGCTTCCTCGATAACGCCACGAGCATCGAGGCCTGGCTGCGGCAACAATGGCTCGATCACATGCCGCCCTTCTATGGGTCGGTCGATCTGCGCAACGCCGGCTTCAAACTCGCGCCGGTAGACATGAACCTGTTCCCGGGCGGCTTCAACAACCTGCATGAGAGCTTCCTGCCGCTATGCGTGCAGGCCGCGCAATCGGCAGTCGAGCGCATCTGCCCGGACGCGTCGAAGCTGCTGCTGATACCCGAGAACCACACACGCAACCAGTTCTACCTGATGAACGTGGCGCGGCTGGCGAACATCCTCGGCCACGCAGGCCTGAAGGTGCGTATCGGAAGCCTGCTGCCCGACATCACCGAACCGACCACGCTCGATCTACCGGACGGCCAGAAGCTCACGCTCGAACCGCTGGTGCGCAAAGGTGATCGCCTGGGCCTGAAGGACTTTGACCCCTGCGCGGTGCTGCTGAACAACGACCTCTCGGCCGGCGTGCCTGCAATCCTGAAGGATCTCGATTCGCAGTGGGTGATACCGCCGCTGCACGCGGGCTGGACCACCCGCCGCAAGTCGACCCACTTCGCCGCCTACGACCGCGTTGCCGAGTCGTTCGCGAAGATGCTCAAGATCGACCCATGGCTGATCAACCCTTACTTTGGCCGCTGCGGGAAGATCGACTTCCATGAGCGTGTGGGCGAGGAATGCCTGGCAGCGCAGGTCGATGCCACGCTGACGAAGATCCGCGCGAAGTACGCCGAGTACGGCGTCGAGGATCAGCCTTTCGTGATCGTCAAAGCCGATGCCGGCACCTACGGCATGGGCGTGATGACGGTGCGCGATGCGTCCGAGGTGACGGGGCTGAACCGCAAGCAGCGCAACAAGATGTCGGTCATCAAGGAAGGCATGCAGGTCAGCGAGGTGATCATCCAGGAAGGCGTGCATACCGTCGAGCAGGTCAATGGCGGCGTCGCCGAACCGGTCGTCTACATGCTCGACAAGTACGTCGTCGGTGGCTTCTACCGCGTCAATACCGAGCGCGGCATCGACGAAAACCTCAACGCGCCGGGCATGCGCTTCGAGCCGCTCGCGTTCGAAACCTGCTGCAACACGCCCGATTGCGCACAAGGCCCCGACGCCGCACCGAACCGCTTCTACGCCTACGGCGTGGTCGCGCGGCTGGCGCTGCTCGCCGCCTCGGTCGAGCTGGAAGAAACCGCACCGGCCGAACTGGAACTCGCATGAAAATCGCTTTCATCGTCGATCCGCTCGAAGGACTCAAACCCTACAAGGATTCGAGCATCGCGATGATGCGGGCGGCGCAGGCGCGCGGGCACCAGGTGTTCGCGATCCTGCGCAAGGATCTGCGGCTGCGCGATGGCGTCGTCAGCGCGCGCGCAGTGCCGCTCACGCTGTCCGCCGACAATCACGACTGGTACGCCGCTGGCGCGCCCGGCGACTTCGCACTGAGCGCCTTCGATACGGTGTTGATGCGGCAGGATCCGCCCTTCGACTTCGAATACATCACCGCCACCTGGCTGCTCGAACGCGCCAAAGCGCAGGGCGCGAAGATCTGGAACGACCCGCGCGCAGTGCGCGACCACTCGGAGAAGATCGCAATCACCGAGTTCTCGCAATTCACCGCACCCACGCTGGTCGCCCGTGCCACGGAAGACATCGACGCCTTCATCGACGAATTCGGCGACGTGATCCTCAAACCGCTCGATGGCATGGGCGGCAGCGGCATCTTCCGCGTACGCCGCGACGATCCGAATCGCAACTCGATCATCGAGATGCTGGGCCAGCTTGGCAGCCAGACCGTCATGGCGCAACGCTACATCCCGGCCATCAGCGCGGGCGACAAGCGGATCCTGATCATCGGCGGCGAAGTCATGCCCTACAGCCTTGCGCGCATCCCGAAGGCTGGCGAATCGCGCGGCAACCTCGCCGCCGGCGGCCGCGGCGTGGCGCAAGCACTGTCGCCACGTGACCGCGAGATCGCCGAAACACTCGCGCCGATACTCTGGGCGCGCGGACTTCTGATCGTGGGCCTGGACGTCATCGGCGATTACCTCACCGAGATCAACGTCACCAGCCCGACCTGCATGGTCGAGATCGAGGCGCAGACCGGCTGCACGGTGGCAACGACAGTGATCAAAATGCTGGAGCAGGTTTAGTAGCTCTGTGGCATTGCGCCAATTGACGTAAACATGAGATCGCTGTGGCGCTGGGTTCGCGTGCCCAGCGCGTCCGGCCTCGATCAGGCTCAAGGCAAGGGACGTGCTTGCGCGGTAGAGTGTTCACGCTTGAATCGCTCCAACACCAGGTCCAATGCCCACTGCCCGCTCGATCACGCACCTGCTCCGCCTTAGCCTGCTCGTCCTCTCGCTGGCTCTGAGCGCGTGCGCTCGCGACACCGCCCACCATGAAGAATCCTTCGTCTTCGGCACTCGGGTCGAGATCACGACCTGGGGAGTGCCCGAGGCCAAGGCGCGCGAGGCCGTGGGGGCGGTGCTGCGCGAGTTCGACCGTATGCACCGGGCCTACCATGGCTGGCAGCCGTCGGAACTGACCGCACTGAACGAGGCGCTGGCTCGCGGCGAGACGGCGACGGTGTCGCCGGAGCTGGCCGGCATGCTGAGCGAAGCCAAGGCCCTTGCGGCACGGGGCGGGCAGCTCTTCGATCCGGCGATCGGCAAATTGATCGGCCTTTGGGGTTTCCATCGCGACCAATACGAGCC
>JAJZLD010000383.1 GCA_021803785.1 Pseudomonadota bacterium
TCTATTCGCCTTGTTCTACCTGCGATCGGTGGCGCCTGCGAGCGTGCGAACGACCGACATCTACTGGGGGGCGGTGCCCTTTGTGGTGATCCAGGTCATCATGGTCGCCCTGGTAATCGTGTTCCCCGGCATGGTGACGATGGGCCTGGACAAGAAGGTCGACGTCGATGTCGACAAGGTGCAGATCGAGGTGCCGCTGGAACAGATGGATGCTCCGGAGCTGACGCCGCCACCTGCTGAAGGATCGGCCCCGGACATTCCCCCGCCCGATATCCCGCCGCCCGAGCCGGATGCGACAAACAAGTAGGTGAAATGAAAAGGCCCGCGAGATTCGCGGGCCTTTTTTCTGATTAGTGCTGCGTCAGCTTTGCAGCGCTGCGGCGGGTCGCCATCAGGCTGAGCACCACGCCGGTTGTGATGATCGCTGCAACGACGCCGAGCGAGATGCCGATCGGCACCTTGTACCACTCCACGATCATCATCTTCGTGCCGATGAACAGCAGCACCAGCGCCAGCGCATGCTTCAGATACACGAAGCGGTCCGCCATGTCGGCGAGCAGGAAGTACATCGCGCGCAGGCCGAGGATCGCGAAGATGTTTGAGGTCAGCACGATGAACGGGTCCGTGGTGATCGCGAAGATCGCGGGGATCGAATCGACCGCGAAGATCACGTCCGAAATTTCGACCAGCACCAGCACGACGAACATCGGTGTGAACCAGCGAACGCCGTCACGGATCAGCGTGAAGGATTCGTCCTCGATCCGGTCGGTGATCCGCAGATGGCCGCGCATCCAGCGCAACACCGGGTTCTTCGACAGGTCCGCCTCGCCTTCCGACACGATCAGCATCTTGATGCCGGTAACGATCAGGAAAGCACCGAAGAGGTAGAGAATCCAGTGGAACTTGGCGATCAGTACCGCACCGGCGAAGATCATCACGGTGCGCAGCACGATTGCGCCGACCACGCCGTAGAGCAGCACACGCCGCTGGTATTCAACCGGCACGGCGAAGTAGCTGAAGATCATCAGCCACACGAAGACGTTATCGACGGCGAGCGATTTTTCGATCAGGTAACCGGTGACGAATTCGGTGGCGCGCAGGTTTGCCACTTCGCGGCCAACCGTGGCGTCCAGCCAGAACCAGAGCGCTGCCGCAAAACCCATTGCCACGCTGACCCAGAAGACTGACCAGCCGGCCGCCTCCTTGAAGCTCACCTTGTGCGTCTTGCGGCCGCCGAGCAGAAAGAGGTCCATCAGGATGAACGTGAGTACGAGCACGAAGAAGCCCGCCCACATCCACCAGGTACCGATTGTTGCCATCTGAAGCTCCTGAGAAAATGTCGAAATGAAAACGGCCTGTCCGTCGCCGGTCAGGCCGTTCATTTCAGGACGGACCTTTGCCGGTGACGGCAAAGGTCTTGCTCGCAACCGCGCGTCGGCACGTGCTGCCCGGATGCCCGGCAACCCTGCCAAGGGCTGCGTCATGACGAACATCCGATCGGGAGCTACTCCCCTTTGTAAGCTACTCAGTCCATAGCATTTTGTAAAAGTTCCGAACCAGCGAGAAATTTCTTTTTCGATGCGTTCCCGCGCTGCACGGCGATTCGGGAACTTGCCGTTCGCGCGAGGGCGATTCAGCGCAATCAGCCGATTGCCGGGTAGTCGCCCTGGCCGTCGGGCCAGGGCGTGAGAATCTCGAATCCGGTCTCGGTCACCGCCACCATGTGTTCCCACTGTGCGGACAGCGAACGATCCTTGGTCACCACGGTCCAGCCATCGGCGAGCAGTACGGAGGTGGCCTTGCCCGCATTGATCATCGGCTCGATGGTGAACAGCATGCCCGGCTCCAGAACCAGGCCTTCGCCGCGACGGCCATAGTGGCGAACCTCTGGTGCATCGTGATAGATCTGCCCGATGCCGTGGCCGCAGTAGTCGCGCACAACGCTGTGCCCGGCCTGCGTGGCGACGGTCTGAATCGCATGCCCCACATCGCCGAGCGTCGCGCCCGGTTTCACCTCTTTGATGCCAGCGCACATCGCATCGAAGGCGTTGCGCACCAATCGCCGGGCTTGCTTGCTCGGTTCTCCGACGAAGTACATGCGGCTGGTGTCGCCAAACCAACCATCTTTGCTCACGGCTACATCGATGTTGAGGATGTCGCCGTCAGCCAGCGGGCGATCGTTCGGTATCCCGTGGCAGATCACATGATTCACCGATGCGCAGATCGTTTTGGGGAAGCCGCCGTAACCCACATTCGCCGCAATCGCGCCGAGCGGGCCGGTGATGTAGTCGTGACAGATGCGATCAAGTTCGTTGGTGGTGACGCCCGGCCGCACATGCGGGGCGATCATCGCCAGCACGGCGGCTGCGAGTTCGCCTGCCTTGCGCGCCTGGGCGAGTTCGGCGGGGGTATGAATCTTCACGGCGCGTGAGCGAGCCAAGTACGTGTTCTCCAGCAGGTGGCGCGATGCCCGCCGCGGGGCGTTGGTGCTGAGGATGCCGGTGTCGGCCGCAGGGATAGCGCGAGCGGGCCTGATGCAGCGTCGCAACTGGGGTTCTGCCCTGAGCGCACAGCCAATTGCCAAACGCCCATGGTCGGCCCTGATTGCCGGTGCGATGAGCTTCCAATACTCGGTAGTCTCACCTAAGAGGAAAAGAAAACCCCACCGTGGCGGGGTTTTCTTCGTTGCCGGGCTGGACGCGGCTACTTCTTTGCGCCGCTTCGTTGCTGCTGCAGGAAGTTGTCATAGCGACTCTCTGCCACCCCGAACCAGAGGATCTGATCGTCGCGGAATTTCTTCCAAGCGTCGTAGATCTTCTTGAATTTCGGGTTGCTGGCTGCGGTTTCCTCATACAGCTCGAAGGCCGCCTTATAGGCCGCGGCCATGATTTCCGGGCTGAACGGCCGCAGTTGGGTGCCGGTCGCCACCAGTTTCT
>JAJZLD010000051.1 GCA_021803785.1 Pseudomonadota bacterium
TCAAACACAACATGTGCCGCAGCCAAATTTAGACGCGACGCCACCTTCCCGCAGCGTCGCACCAACAACCGGGATGCACTCGATTGGCATTTCCTTGCGAGCCAAAGTTGATTCTGCTATTAACGCTGCTTTCTCACTTGGACCGAGGAAAGCCATCATGGCTGAGGAGATCTACCGCCACTTCAAGCCTTACGAGCCGAAGAAGGGCGAGCAGTACATGAGCGCCAAGCAACTTGCTCACTTCCGTTCGATCCTTGAGGCTTGGAAGCAGGATCTGCTGTCAGACATCGAGCGAACCGTGCACACAATGCAGGACGAGGCAACATCGTTCGCGGATCCGAACGATCGCGCCAGCCAGGAGTCGGACATCGCGCTTGAATTGCGAAACCGCGACAGGGAACGCAAGCTCGTAAAGAAGATCGATCAGACCTTGGCGCGCATTGATGCCGAAGACTACGGCTATTGCGACAGCTGCGGCGTCGAGATTGGTTTAAAGCGTCTTGAAGCGCGCCCGACCGCCACCCAGTGCATCGACTGCAAGACACTAGACGAGATCCGGGAAAAGCAAGTCGCTCGCTGACTTCACGCGCGGCGTGATTGTCTAGCGCGCCGCTTTTTTACAAGCGGACACCCAAAAACAAGAAGGGCGCCCTAGGCGCCCTTCTTGTTTGCTACGTGACGTGCAGATCAGAACGTGTGACGAACACCGAACTGAGCACCCTTGCGATAGCCAAAACCGCCATGGGTGGCGTCACCCACTTCGTAGCCGCCCTTGACTTCGTCGCTGGTGTTGATCTGGCCGTAGATACCATACAGCGTGGTACGCGACGACAGGCTGTAGGTACCGCCGAGGCCGCCCTGCTGAGCCTTCTCGTTCAGATCGTTCTTGTCCTTCGAGTAGGTGTAGGAGGCAAGCAGCGCAAAATTACCCATCGGCACGGTCGCGCCAACGAAGAAACGGTTGTACTTGATCTTGTTGCCGTTGGCATCCAGCTTGGTGCCATACTTCGGTTGGGCATAGGCAGCGGCGATCTTGGCCGCGCCGAAGTCGACCGAACCACCGATGTCCCACGACTGATCCGAAGCAGCATCACCCTTCACCTTGGCATCACTGTAGTTAGCCATGATGAAAACGCTATTGCCCAACTTCAGCTTCGGAGCGATCGAGTAGTAACGCTTGTTTCCCGCGTTTGCGATGGTTTCGTCACCCGCCATAGACTTGGTGTACATCGCTTCCACTGCAAACATATCACCGAAGAACGGCGTGGTCAGGTAGGCAGCGTTGTCTGCGCGACCGACGATGTGCGTGAAGACGTTGTTAGTCTGGGCAACACCACCCAGGCCGAACGGATCGATATAAGCCGCATACATGTTAAATTGCGGCGTGTACTGGCGACCGAGGCGCACTTCAGCAGCGCCGAAATCCAGGCCAACCCAGCTCTGACGACCCCAGACGTTATTAGGGTGTTGGCTTGAGCCAGTGTCTTCCATCACACCAGCTTCGATCTGGAACTTGCCTTTGAGGCCCGGGGTGATTTGTTCAACACCACGAACACCGAGGCGCGTGCCGTTCAACTGGCCGCTATCGAAACCTTGACGGTTAGACTTGGTGGGATCGTAGCTGTCACCGCGCCACGAATAGCCTGCGTCCAAAAGACCGTACAGCGTCACGCTGGTATCGACGGCGAATGCCGGGGCGGCAGCCAGGCCGGCGATGGCCACAGCGATCAGTTTCTTTTGCATGCGATTCTCCTCTTAGTCTGAAGATGCGACGCCGGCGGAAACCCCCGAAGCCGTCGTCCTTCCTGCCTCTCAATGAGAGAGATGGGAGGATGTTGCGGGTGCAGCATTTCGGCGGCAAGGCAAAAGCCGCGTTTAGCCCCCGGAAACGACGCCAATTGTTGCCTAAACACAACAAACGTCAGTATCGCGCTACGGCATGAGAGCACGTCGAAACCCACAGATCCGCTTGCAGACCTTGTTGAACAATCACGTGCAGACGAATCAGAACGCAATGGCGAGCGTGAAATGTAGGCGGAATTTCTTGTCTTCCTGGCCGTAGGCGACGTCCATGCCAAATGGACCGGCCGGACTACGCCAACGGCCACCAACGCCATAACCCAGCTTGAGTCGCATGTCGGTCCACGTATCCTTCGCGTCACCAGCATCCACAAAGGTGGCGACACCCCACGGACCGCTGACCCAGTACACGTACTCTGAACTCAAGACCATCAAGGCCCGACCACCCACGACGGCCGAGCCTTCAGCCACGCCCAGGCTCTGATAGTCATAGCCACGCACCGACTGGGAGCCACCGGTGCGGAACAAGAAATCCTGAGGAATGCCTTGGCTGGACGGCGCAATGGTGTAACCGCCCTCCCCGCGCAAAATGAGCGTGCCGGACTCAGCTACCGGTTGGAAATATTGCGCACGTCCGTAGAGGCGCAGGAAATTCTGGTCCGACAACAGCGCCCGGGCGCCACCACCAATCTGAAAGCTGGCGCTGTAACCCCGACGCGGGTCCGCCGGGTTGTCCACTGTGCGAACATCGACCCCATAGTTCAGCGTGAACGCAGAGCTGACCTGCTCCTCCGCGCCCTCTGGCCGCGTGATCTCACGCTGATAGTTGAGGCTGACGCGCACCGTCGTGCGCTGCAGCGTGCGCATCCGCTGCACACCGACGGAGAAACGCTGGGTAACGAGGTTCTGTATGTCTTCGTTAAGCCAGGTGATCCCGGCTGCGTCTCGGAAGCCGGAATGCGTTTGCGGCAGGAAGACGTCGGCGAACGCGGACTGACGCTTCTCTTCAACCCGCACGGAACTGTTGAGCTCAAAGGCACGGCCGAAAAGGTTGGCGTCGCGATAGTTGATTTCCGAGCGCGCACCGGTATTGCTGCTGAAACCGACGCCGACGCCAAAGCGGCGCGGCTCCGCTTCGGTAATCGCAATCCGCACCGGGGTCGCGTCGGCAAGCGCGGGGTCGCGGTCAATCTCGACGATGGCGCCGGAAAAATAGGGCGTGCTCTGCAGCGCATTCTGCAAAGCCACCAAGCGTTCGTAGTCGTAGGGCTCGCCCTCGCGCAAGACGTTGTAGCGCTCGACCAGATCACGGTTGTACAGGGACAGCCCCCGCAGGGCGATTGGGCCAAGGCGGAAGGCCGGGCCAGAATCAACGACGACGAGCAACCGCGCCGCTGCACGCTCCGGATCCACGTCCACCGCCGACTCGGCGATTCGTGCGGCGGCGAAATCATGGCTGGACACATCGGCCAGCAGTTTGCCCTTGGCGGCCGCCCAGGCCGCTTGCGTAAAGGGCTGGCCCTTAGTAAGCGGCCATGCGGCAACCAGGGCCGCCCGCCTCGCCTTTCGCTCATCATTATCCGCCGACAACTCGCCGGTGAAGCGGATCTCGACCTCGCGCACCGTCGTCCGCCGTCCGGGCGTCACACGCACAAGCGTGCTGCCGTTAGGTTCTTGCTCCACCTCGATGCGCGGCGAGAAATAGCCTTCCGTCTCGAGAAGCCCGGGGATTTCTTTGCGCGCACGCCGAACACGGGCAAGGGTATCGCCCTCATCCGGGATCTGCTCGACCTCATCGTCCTCGGTGGCGTCCGCTTGCTTCGCATCGAACGCCGATACATGCTTGAGAATCAGTGCGCGCACCGAGTCGGGCGCACTCAACTTCAAAGCAGCGGCGTTCGCGGGGGCCGCGCAAAGGGATAGAAGCGTGACCGCGGCCGCGCGCAGCCAAAGCTGGTTCGTGGCGCGGCTTAATCGCAGCAATTTGGGGGAATCAAGAGGCACGGCCGGATTCTATCCGCGCCATGCCTGAACAAGACACCCCGACGAATCACACTTCTGAGTAATAGCGAACGACGCGCTCGACTTCGTTGCGTGACCCCAACACAACCGGCACACGTTGGTGCAGATGCTCCGGTTGAACATCAAGAATCCGTTGGTAGCCCGTCGACGCAGCCCCTCCCGCCTGCTCGACGATCATCGACATTGGGTTCGCCTCGTACATCAAGCGCAAGCGCCCGGGCTTACTCGGATCTCGCTTGTCACGCGGATACATAAATATGCCGCCACGCGTCAGCAGGCGATGCACGTCCGCCACCATGGACGCGACCCAACGCATGTTGAAGTCCTTGCCGCGAGGCCCCTCCTTACCCGCAACCAGCTCGTCGATGTAACGCTGTATCGCGGCATCCCAGAATCGCGCATTCGAGGCGTTGATGGCGTATTCACTGGTATCTTCCGGAATCCGCATGTCGGGGTTGGTCAGCACCCAGGCGCCGAACTCGCGATCCAGCGTAAACCCGACCACACCAGCCCCGACGGTCAGCACCAGGAGCGTCTGCGGGCCGTATAGTGCATAGCCCGCTGCGACCTGCTGGGTACCTGGTTGCAGGAAAGCGTTTTCGTCGGCCTCGGCGCCCTCCGGGCAACGCAGCACCGAAAAAATAGTGCCAACCGAGATGTTGACGTCGATGTTCGACGAACCATCGAGCGGATCGAACAGCAACAGATACTCGCCCTTCGGGTAACGATTCGGTATCGGATACGGCAGCGGCATCTCTTCCGAGGCCATCGCGGCCAAGTGCCCACCCCACTCGTTTGAGAGCAGAAGAATCTCGTTTGCCACGACATCGAGCTGCTTCTGCGCCTCCCCCTGAATATTGTCGGTGCCCGCCTCGCCAAGCACGCCGGCAATAGCACCCTTGCCGACGTTGACGCTGATCGCCTTGACGGCGCGCGCAACGACCTCAATCTGCAACCGCAAATTCACCGGAATCTGCTGATGCTCCCGCTGCTGTTCAATCAAATACTGCGTGAGCGTGACGCGACGCATAGCTCCCCCCAAGTTCGTGCGCAGGGTGCGCCCGCGTCAGCCGTAGCCGGACCCCCCGATCCGATTACGCCCTTGAGACGCCGACACACCGTTACGCCGTAGCGTTTGTGCACTGCGATTATGGGTCGCGAACGCGCGTGCCGACATTAGAGGCAACACCTATGCCGAGCAGCGCAACGGCACTCGCCCGAGACGCCGGGTACAATTGCCGGCGGGACGGGGATGGACAACCGTCGTAGCACGATCGGTCACATGAAAATAGTCATCATCGGCGCTGGCCTCGAAGGCGTCGTCAGCGCGTGGTACCTCGCCCGCGACGGGCACGACATCACCATCATCGAAAGGCGCGAAGGCGCTGCCCTCGAAACCAGTTTCGCGAACGGCGGCCAGGTTTCGGTGAGCCACCCGGAGCCCTGGGCCAACCCGCGCGCACCAGCGCAAATACTGCGCTGGCTGGGCCGCGAGGATGCGCCCCTCTTGTTCCGGATGCCGGCCGAATGGGCGCGCTGGCGCTGGGGCTTATCGTTCCTGCGTGAATGCACACCCGGCCGAACCCGCCGCAACACCGAAGCCATCGCACATCTTGCAGCGCACAGCCTCGAATGCCTGAAGGCAATGCGGCGCTCGGTAGCGCTGGACTACGACGCCGAACGCCGCGGCGTGCTACACCTCTTCTTCGACGCCAGCGAGTTCCGGCGGGCCCCGCATCGCGCGGACGAACTGAGTCGCTGCGGGCTACACGCGCGCGTCGTCTCCGCACGAGAATGCATCGACCTGGAGCCTGCGTTGGCCGCCTGCAGCAACCGCCTGCTTGGCGGCTTGCACGGTGAGGACGACGAATCGGGAGATGCCCACTTGTTTGCCGAACGCCTTTCGCGCGAACTTGCAGCATCTGGCGTTGAGTTTCTTTACTCCACCACCGCAACGGCAATCGGAACCGTTGGCGAGGCGTTTGCGACCGTTGAGATTGTCGACCAGGACGGCCGCACGGGCGCGCTGTCGGCTGACGCCGCCGTAGTCTGCGCCGGGCCATGGAGCGGGCAGTTGCTTGAACCGCTCGGGGAGCGTCTTCCGATCTACCCGGTTAAGGGCTACTCGGTCACGCTACCGATTCTGAAACCTGACGCCGCACCGCATGTCAGCCTGACAGATGAGACACGCCGTATCGTCTGCTCTCGACTCGGCAACCGTCTGCGTGTCGCGGGCACGGCAGAGTTGAACGGCTTCGACACCGCGCCCAACCCTGCACGCACCGCTGCGCTTCTGCGCTGGACGGAAGAACACTTTCCCGGCGCTACCGATCTGCAGGCGGGCGAAACCTGGAACGGGTTGCGCCCGGCGACGCCGAACAACTTGCCGCTGATTGGCGCAACGCGCACCAAAGGCCTGTGGCTCAATACAGGGCATGGCACCTTGGGGTGGACGCTAGCCTGTGGCTCAGGCGCCGCGCTGGCGGATCTGGTTGCAGGCAGAAAACCGCCAATCGAAGGCTTCCCGTTTCGCCTGCCAGGCTAAATCGAGCCCTCAGTTTCGTCCCGTAAACGGAATAGGCCGCCCACCACAGCCTACGCTGCACATGGGCGGCCCGCTCGAAAGCCCCGACTAACGCATCATGCCGGGCAGCATGCCCTTCATCGACCGCATGAGTTTGCCCATGCCGCCCTTCGAGAGTTGCTTCATCACCTTCTGAGTCTGCTCGAACTGGTTCAGCAGGCGATTGACCTCCTGCACCTGCACACCCGCACCAGCCGCGATCCGACGCTTTCGGCTCGCCTTGATCAACTCGGGCTTCGCACGCTCGGCGGGTGTCATCGAATTGATGATGCCCTCGATCCGGCGAATGGCCTTCTCCTCAACGCCGCCCTGAAGTTGCGATGCGGCTTGGGCAAACTGGGCCGGCATCTTGTCCATCAGCGAGGACAAGCCGCCCATCTTTCGCATCTGCGAGATCTGGTTCTTGAAGTCGTTGAGGTCAAAGCCTTTGCCGGTCTTAAGTTTTTGCGCAAAAGCCCGGGCCTGCTCTTCGTCGACGTTCTGACGCGCCTCCTCGACCAGGGACAGGATGTCGCCCATGCCGAGGATCCGGCTCGCCATCCGATCCGGATAGAACTCATCTAGTCCGGAGAGCTTCTCGCCCACACCGGTGAATTTGATCGGCTTACCAGTGACATGACGCACCGACAAGGCTGCGCCGCCGCGTGCGTCGCCGTCGAGCTTGGTCAGCACGACACCAGTGAGCGGGAGCGCCTCATTGAACGCCCTTGCCGTATTAACGGCATCCTGGCCCAGCATCGCGTCAACGACAAACAGCGTCTCGATGGGTTTGACCGCGGCATGCAAAGCCTTGATCTCCTCCATCATCGCCTCGTCGATCGCGAGGCGACCCGCCGTATCGACAAGCAACACATCGAAGTAATGCCGGCGCGCGTGGTCAATTGCAGCATTGGCAATGTCGATCGGCTTCTGCGCGACCGTAGAGGGGAAGAACTCCGCCCCCGCCTGCTGCGAGACGGCCTGCAATTGGTCGATAGCCGCTGGCCGGTACACGTCACAAGAAACCGTGAGAACCTTTTTCTTATGCTTCTCGCGCAGCATCTTCGCGAGCTTGCCCACAGTGGTGGTCTTACCCGCACCCTGCAAACCCGCCATCAGAATGATGGCCGGCGGCTGGGTGGCAAGATTGAGTGTTGCCTGAGCACCACCCATCAATTCGGTCAGCTCGCGATGAACAACGCCAACCAGCGCCTGGCCAGGTGTGAGCGAGCCGATCACATCTTGACCGACGGCCTTCTCGCGGACTTTAGCGATGAAGTCCTTCACCACCGGCAGCGCAACGTCGGCCTCCAGCAGCGCAAGGCGAACCTCGCGCAACATCTCGGAAATGTTGTCTTCCGTCAGGCGGGCTTGGCCGCGCATGGTCTTGACGACCTTGGCGAGCCGTTGAGTCAGGTTATCGAGCATGATCCGGGAGCAATCTCGGCCGTACTGAGCGCACAGCCGTTCAGGTAAACTGCGAAGATGCCTGCGATTCTACTTCATCTGCCCGCCGCCTCGATCTACATCGGCCTGGCCATTGCCTACCGCAGGTTGCAGGGCGAAACGACTGCGCGCCAACAGGTCTTGGCGCGCTTGGCGCTGCTCGGCGCACTGCTGCTGCACGCAGCCTCGTTGGGCCTCGACATCACCGATGGCGGTGCACCGCGCTTTGGCTTTTCCGCTGCGTTGTCGATGACGCTGTGGTTGGCCTTGGTGTTCTACTGGATCGAGAGCTTCTTCGCGCATATCGAAGGCCTGCAGGCGCTGGCCATGCCGGTAGCCGCGGTGGCCGTGCTGCTTCCGACGATATTCCCTAGCGAACATGCGCTCCCCAACGCGAGCACCCTTGCATTCCAGGTGCATTTCGTTGTCGCCATGCTGGCATACAGCTTGTTCACACTTGCAGCCCTGCATGCGCTGCTGATGGCCGCCGCCGAAAAGCAACTTCACAGCGCCCGTTTGACCCGCGCGCTTGCCTCGCTCCCCCCTTTGATGACGCTTGAGAGCCTGCTATTCAAACTCGTCGCAGTCGGCTTCGTCTTGCTGACGCTAACGGTAGGCTCGGGCGTTTTCTTTTCCGAAGCCCTCTTCGGCAAGGCGATCTCGCTGTCTCACAAGACCGTCTTCGCCATCGCCGCCTGGCTTCTCTTCGGCGTTTTGCTCGCAGGGCGGATGCTCTGGGGCTGGCGTGGCCGGCGCGCCCTGCGCCTCACCCTCGCAGGCTTCACCTGCCTTCTGCTGGCATATGTTGGCACGCGCTTCGTTCTAGAGGTCTTGCTCGGCCGTCCATGAACGGTTTGAGTTCGTAGCCGCGGCACTGCCACCGAAGGGCAGAACTCGCCGCCAACACATTCCGCCATCCCCCAAGAGTCGGCACCGCAGCGGCGACATGCCGCCGAGCCCCGCCAGCCGCGGCTTTACAAGGCCTGAGCGCTAGCGCATGATCGCGCACCGGTCGCTATCCCTTGTCGAGACAGCTGTTCCATGGTTGCAAATCCTCAGCAAATCGCACTAAGCGGTCTCGCCAGAGCCTTGGTGCAACACGGTCGTCTGACCGAAACCCAAGCGGCAGAGATCGCGGAACATGCACGAACCTCGCAACAACCTTACGCAGCCGAACTGACGCAGCGCGGTGTCATCAGCTCACGAGACCTCGCCCGTTTCTGTTCAGAAACATTCGGCTTCCCAATGTTGGATATCGGCGCTTTCGATGAGAACCAGATCCCGCGGGAAGCGATCGATCGCAAACTGATCGCCCAACATTCAGTCGTTCCGCTCGCAAAACGGAACAACAAACTCACTGTTGCAATCGCAGACCCGACAAACCTGCGGGCGCTCGACGAGATCCGGTTTCAGTCGGGCCTTGCCGTCGACGCGATCATTGTTGAAATCGACAAGTTGCTGAAGCTTTCTCAGAAGCTTGGCGAAAGCACGAACGACGCGCTATCGAACCTGACGGGCAACATCGACGAAGAACTCGGCGAGATGGCCGACGCCGAAGGACTCGCCGAGGCCGACACGGCTCAGAGCGCCGATGTGGACGATGCGCCGGTAGTCAAGTTCATCCAGAAAATTCTGGTGGACGCGATCAACGAGGGCGCGTCGGATATCCACTTTGAGCCCTACGAAAAGTACTACCGAATCCGCTTCCGCACTGACGGCATACTCCGCGAGGTGTCACAGCCGCCACTCGCGCTGCGGGAAAAGATCGCTGCACGCATCAAAGTAATCTCGCGGCTCGACATTTCGGAAAAGCGTGTCCCACAAGACGGCCGCATGAAACTGAAATTGTCGGCTACTAAGGCAATTGACTTCCGCGTCAGCACACTGCCGTGCTTGCACGGCGAGAAGATCGTCATGCGTATTCTCGATCCGAGTTCCGCAATGCTCGGTATCGACGCTCTCGGCTATGAACCTGATCAGCGCAAAGCCTTACTAGATGCCATTGAACGGCCGTACGGCATGGTGCTAGTTACAGGACCGACCGGCTCGGGCAAGACCGTCTCGCTCTACACCTGCCTAAATATCCTCAACAAGCCTGGCGTTAACATTTCGACCGCCGAGGATCCTGCAGAAATCAATCTGCCAGGAATCAATCAGGTTAACGTTAACGACAAGGCGGGGTTGACGTTTTCGGTGGCGCTCAAGTCCTTCCTCCGCCAGGATCCCGACGTGATCATGGTCGGCGAAATCCGGGACATCGAGACCGCCGAGATCTCGATTAAGGCAGCCCAAACCGGCCACCTAGTGCTGTCCACCCTGCACACCAACGACGCGCCGACAACTTTGGAACGACTCAAGAACATGGGCGTCGCGCCGTTCAATATCGCATCGAGCGTAATCATGATCACCGCGCAGCGCCTTGCCCGACGTCTGTGCAACTGCAAGAAGCCCATCGATGTACCAATCGAAGCTTTGCTGCAAGCAGGCTACACCGACGAGGATTTGAGCGAGCCGTTCGAACTGTTTGGCCCGGTTGGATGCGATCGCTGTAAGGGCTCTGGCTACAAGGGCCGTGTCGGCATTTATCAAGTCATGCCCGTTGGCGACGAGATTGCGCATATAATTATGACAAACGGTAACTCTATCGATATCGCAGCCGAAGCCCAGCGGCAGGGAATCAGAGACTTGAGACAATCCGGTTTGCTGAAGGCGAAACAAGGCGTGACATCGCTGGCTGAAGTACTGGCATGTACCAACGACTAAGAACAGGGCAGGCAGATGGCGACCGCAGCTAAAACGATCCGCAAGCCAAAGGGCTCTGAAGACAGCGTATTCACTTGGGAAGGTAAGGACAAGAACGGGCGCATCGTTCGCGGTGAAACACGGGCCGGCAGCGCATCGATAGTTCAGGCGAACCTTCGTCGGCAAGGCATCAGCAACGCAAAAGTCAAGAAGCGGAGCTTCTCGAAGGGCGGAAAGGTTACTGACAAAGATATCGCCCTATTTACGCGGCAGTTGGCGACCATGCTGCGATCCGGCGTGCCGTTGCTGCAGACCTTCGACATCGCCATCAAGGGAGCGTCTAATCCGGCACTCGCAAGACTACTGAACGAAATCAGGGCCGATATTGAAACGGGTTCAGGTTTGGCAAATGCATTCCGAAAGCATCCCGTTTACTTCGACTCTCTTTACGCAAACTTGGTGGCCGCCGGAGAGCAGTCCGGCGCCCTTGATGCGCTTCTTGATCGCCTCGCGACCTATAAAGAGAAAATTCTCGCGATCAAAAGCAAGATAAAAGGGGCGTTGTTCTACCCAATTTCAGTCGTGGCGGTTGCATTCGGCGTGGTCGCAGTGATGATGCTTTTCGTCATCCCCCAGTTCAAAGCGGTTTTCACGAGCTTCGGCGCCGAACTCCCTGCGCCAACGCTCATGATCATGGGAATGTCCGACTTTTTTATTGCCTACTGGTATATCGTATTTGGTTCGATCGCAGGCACGATTATTGGACTATCGTTCGCTTACAAGCGGTCCCCGCAGATGCAATTTGCCATGGACCGTTTAATTTTGCAGTTCCCAGTTATTGGCGACATCATTCGCAAAGCAACCGTCGCTCGATGGACTCGCACACTCTCCACAATGTTCGCGGCCGGCGTGCCGCTTGTTGAAGCGCTTGACTCGGTAGGTGGTGCGGCCGGAAACCGCGTCTACGAACTAGCAACAAGGCAAATTCAGAACGAGGTCAGCACCGGTACCAACCTCACGATATCGATGCAAAACACTAACGTGTTCCCAACAATGGCAATCCAGATGGTTTCGATCGGAGAAGAATCGGGACAGCTGGATTCCATGCTGAGCAAAGTCGCAGACTTCTACGAGCGTGAAGTCGACGACGCGGTAGACGCGCTATCCCAGCTGCTAGAGCCTTTGATCATCGTGTTCCTTGGGACGGTTGTTGGCGGTATCGTGGTCGCGATGTATTTGCCGATCTTCAAACTCGGTTCGGTCGTATAGCGTAATCGCCAGGGGCCGAGACATACTCACCCCTGGCTTTCTGGAAATTCTGGATTTGTCTTCGCTAGTTTTTATCGCTATTGCTTCAGTCCTAGGACTGTGCGTCGGCAGCTTTCTGAACGTAGTCATCCATCGTCTGCCCAAGATGATGGAGGCAGAATGGCACGCCCAAGCCGCCGAATTGCGTGGAGATCCACTCCCAGCGTCGGAACCGTTATCGATTGCAAAGCCGCGATCACGGTGTCCCCACTGTGGCACTCAAATTGCAAACTGGCAAAATATTCCACTCCTGAGCTATGCGGTTCTGCGCGGCCGTTGCGGTCATTGTCGGGCGCCCATTGGTGTTCGCTATCCAGTGGTAGAGATTCTTGGTGGCGCCTCAGCCGCACTTGCCGCATGGCATTTCGGATATGGGCTCCCCGCGCTTGGTGCCATGATCTTCGGATGGTCGATGATTGCCTTGACCTTTATCGATCTTGACACCCAACTACTGCCAGACTCCATCACACTTCCCCTGCTTTGGTTGGGTCTGTTGCTCAACGTTAGTGGCACTTATGTACCACTAGATGTCGCGGTCATCGGTGCTGCAGCCGGCTACCTTGCGCTTTGGTCGGTTTACTGGCTGTTCAAGCTGGCTACGGGCAAGGAAGGCATGGGGTATGGCGACTTCAAGCTGCTGGCTGCGATTGGTGCCTTTGTTGGGTGGCAACAGCTTCCGCTGGTTATTTTGGCGTCGTCAGCGATTGGAGCAGTCGTTGGTATCGCACTCATCGTTTTTGCACGGCACGGTCGAGGCACGCCAATCCCCTTTGGCCCCTACCTCGCTGGCGCGGGAATCGTCGCCCTTTACTGGGGGCCTAGCCTGACGGGCAGCTACTTGGCGCAGATCTAGTTCGCGCCATCCGGCGCCTGGGTCAGATCCGCATCCAACCGGCTTGCCCTCTTGTCAAACCGGGCCGTCGCCCCGAAATTCAGACCGAGCACCATCGCAAGCAATCCATGCTGCGATGCGTTAGAATTTTGAGCTTGATTTTCAGGAGCTTAGCTATGCCGATCTATGAATACCGCTGCGCGGATTGCGGTTTCCAGAAGGACGTCCTGCAAAAGGTTTCAGATGCGCCCCTGACAACTTGTCCATCCTGCGGGCACGATACGTTCAGCAAGGCGTTGACGGCGGCCGGTTTTCAACTCAAAGGTTCCGGCTGGTACGCAACAGACTTCAAAGGCGGTGGCGCCAGCGCAAAGCCTGCCGACACATCCACGAGCACCGAAACCCCTAAAGCCGCCGGGTGCGGTGGAAACTGCGCCTGTCACTGATGCCTTTCAAGAAGTACCTGATTGCCGGGCTCCTGATTTGGGTCCCACTGACGATCACCGTGTGGGTCCTCCACCTGATTGTAGGTACGCTCGACCAATCGCTGTTGCTGCTGCCTAAGACATGGCGCCCTGAGCATTTCCTGGGATTCGCAATTCCCGGGCTGGGCGCGGCGCTTACGCTGCTGGTTGTCGTGCTGACCGGGGTGGTTGTTGCCAACTACTTTGGCCAACGTGTTCTTGGCTTCTGGGAAGGTTTGCTCGTGCGCATCCCGGTAGTCAAGTCGATCTACTCCAGCGTCAAGCAGGTGTCGGACACACTGTTCGCGCCCAACGGCCAAGCTTTTCGCAAGGCGCTCCTGGTGCAGTACCCGCGTGAAGGCAGTTGGACCATCGCGTTTCTTACCGGGGCGCCGGGCTTG
>JAJZLD010000052.1 GCA_021803785.1 Pseudomonadota bacterium
GGCGCGCGCGGCGTCGAGGCGTTCGCGCAAGCGTTCGCAGTGGCGGCGATACTGCCCGCCGATCAGCATGCCGTGCACCACCGATTCGTTCATCTCCGGCGAGGTGTTGTTCGTGAGCAGTTTCAGATCACGCAAGGCCGCGATCAGCGCGGGGTTCGCGGCCACATAGCCGACGCGCAGATCCGCCGAAATGGTTTTCGAGAAACTGTTCACGTAGATCACCCGCGCAAGCTGATCGAGCGTTGCGAGCCGCACCGTCGGCGTCGGCTGGAAGCCGCCGAATACGTCGTCCTCCAGGATCGCGAAGTCATGCTGCTCGGCGCAGCGCAACACGCGATGCGCGACGGCCGGGGAGAGATCGGTGCCGGTCGGGTTGTGCAGCGCCGACTGGGTGTAGAAGAGGCGCGGTTTGTGCTCGGCCGCGAGCCGTTCCAGCGCCTCCGGGTCCGGCCCCTGCGCGGTGCGCGGCACGCCGATCAGGCGGGCGCCTTGCAGTCGCAGGTTGCCAAAGAAGGCGTGATAACCAGGGTCATCCACCAGCACCGCATCGCCCGGGCGCACCAGATGCCGCGCCACCAGATCCAGCGCCTGTGACGCGCCCTGCGTCAGCAACACCTGTTCGGGTTGGGCCGCAACGCCGCGTGCCGCCAGCCGCACGCAGATCTGTTCGCGCAGCGGCAGATAACCCATGGAGCTGCCGTAGCGCGTGAGCCGCGGATTCTCTTCGCGCGCGATCGCCCGCAACTGGCGCCGGATCTCTTCCTCAGGCAGCCACGAAGGCGGCAGCCAACCGGCGCTCGCGCGTAGCTGTTCATCCGGCGCATCGAGCCCGCTGCGCACGACCCAGGCCACATCGAGCGCGCGATCCGGCACCGGCTCCGCGGCGCGCACCGGCCCGCTGTCGTCGCGTGACAGCACATAGAAGCCGGAGCCACGGCGCGACTGCAGGTAGCCAAGTGCGACCAGGCGTTCGTAGGCCTCAACCACGGTGAAGCGGCTCACGCCGTAGTGCGTGGCGAACTGGCGGATCGGTGGCAGCCGGCTGCCGCCGCGCAGCAAGCGGTCGTCGATCTGCTCGCGCACGCCGCGCACGATCTGCTCCACCAGCGGCAGGCTGGTCGATGTGTCGAGAGTAAGGCTCAGCATGGGGTACTCGGCGTGCAGGTGTCATGGCGAAACGACCGGTACGGTCCCGCACACACCACAACAAGTGTCAGGGTTCAATGCGCCAAGTGTCCGGTATTGTCTGTTCAAACGCAACGGAGGTCACCATGTCGCAGCTCCTCTCACATCAAGCCCCCTTGCAACGGCGCCCCCGCCCGTATGTCCGCTACATCGCCGCCGCGCTTGCCCTGTGCGCCACCGCCGCAGACGCTGGCCCGCCGCGCCCGGAAGTGGTCTGGGTCGAACGCCAGATCGTGTTCTGGGCCGAAGCGGACACCGGTGCGGTGCACGCCGTCTGCATCCGGCAAGGCGCCAGCGAATTCGGCGTGCTGCGCGCGCCACAGCGCCGCGGTGTATCGCAGCTGTCGCTGGATGCGCGCAATGCAGTGCTGACGGTTTGGGGCGACGATGCGATCTACCGCTACGACGCACACAACCTGAGGCTGCTGAGCCGTAACGAGACCCGCATTGCGCGTGCGACCACGCAACCGCAGCGTTGGGTGGAATGAGGCCGATGCGCACTGCAGCACCAGTAACCGGCGCCTACCTGCTGGGCTTTCTCGGCATGGCCAGCTTCAGCCTGACCTTCCCGATGACGCGCGTGGCGGTCGCTGAACTGGACCCGGTATTCGTCGGCCTCGGCCGCGCCATCGTTGCGGCGCTGTTGGCCTTGCTGGTGCTGCAATGGCAGCGGGCACCCCGGCCTACGCGGCATCAGGTGCTGCGGCTCATCGTCGTTGCGCTGGGCGTTGTCGTGGGATTTCCGCTGCTCAGTGCCTGGGCAATGCGTTCGGTCGATTCAAGCCACGGCGCGATCATCGCAGGCCTCTTGCCACTCGCCACCGCCGCAGGCGGTGCCTGGCGCGCCAAGGAGCGGCCAACACTGCAGTGGTGGCTGTGCGCAGCACTTGGCAGTGCGCTGGTACTGGCCCATGCCTTCCGCGTTGGCGACGGCCAACTGGGCGCTGCCGACCTCGCGCTGATGGGCGCCGTGTTGGCCGCAGCAGTCGGCTATACCGAAGGGGCGATGCTCGCCCGCGAGATGCCGGCGGAAAGGGTGATCTGCTGGGCGCTGATCATCGCCGCGCCCCTGATCCTGGTGGTGCTGCTGGTCTATCCGTTGCACTGGCAGCCAGCCTCGCTCGCTGCCTGGGGGGCCTTCGGCTACGTCAGTGCCTTCAGCATGTTCCTCGGCTTCTACGCTTGGTATCGCGGCCTTGCGAAGGGCGGCATCGCTCGCATCAGCCAGATTCAGTTGCTGCAGCCCTTCCTGACCCTGTTGGCGGCCGCCTTCCTGTTCGGCGAGCTGGTCGAACCCGGCATGTGGCTATTTGCCGCCGGGGTCGTCACCTGCGTGGCCATCGGGCGCCGCATGCCAGCGGCGCCGGTGAATCAGGGGAACACGAACAGCCGGTAGCGGCGCGGCAGGCCCGGCCGATACTCGATCCGCCCGCCGTTGGCTACCGGCCCGGCAAGGTTCTGGTCACGTGCATAGACCTTGATGTTGCCGGAGGGATTTGCGAGCAGCGAATCGGCGTCACACAGGATCGCCCCGCCCTCGTAGCGCTTTGTGACACAGCGCGAAAGCCAGGCCGGCCCCTTGATCTCCGGTTCGGGCTTGGCGACCGGTGCCGTCGGCAGCGCGGTCTCACCCTCCACCTTAGGCGGCGCAACGGCGGTCGTACCCGCCGCTGCCGCGGCGGCCGCAGCAGCTCTGTCCTTCTCGGCTTTCTCGGCCTTCTTCGATTTCGGTTTGGCTGGCTTCGCCGGTGCCGCCGGCTTGGCCGCGGGTACGATCGGCTCCACCGACGAGATCACCGGTGCGGGCGCCGGCTCGGGCGGCGCGGGCGGAGGTGGCTCGGGCGCCGTGGCACAGGCACCAAGCCAGAGCGCCGCCACCATCGGCAGGATTCGCGCTGTTGCTGACATGCTTGCACCTCCAGTAGCCATCAATCCTTTGTACACCACCGCGCCGATTTCCGCTCGCCCGACCGGATCAACGGTTGCCGCCTCAGGCGCAGCCGCGGGCCCACAAGCGACATAACGGGCCGAGTTCTCGCGGCTTGAGGCAGGGCGCCGGCCGCGCCGGTTCCCGCCAAGGCGCGCCCTGCCTGGGCCAGCAGATCCGACTTGCCAGCCCTTGCCCCATTGGTTAGCCTCTTCGTTTCGCCAGGGGTCCCCGGAAGTCGGGGTGAGAGACACCCTCTGCACCTGATCCGGGTCATGCCGGCGTAGGGAGGCGAAGCCGCCACCGGGCACCCTGCCCGCCTGCCTGCTTCCTCCCCGCCCCAAGAGAGGAAGCACCATGAACGCCAAAGAACAATTCATCGCCTCGAACGCGCATGTCGACGAGGCCGCCATCCAGCCGCTGCCCAATTCGCGCAAGGTGTACTTCGAAGGCTCGCGCCCCGACATCCGTGTGCCGATGCGCGAGATCACGCAGGCCGACACGCCCACCGCCTTTGGCGGCGAGAAGAACCCGCCGATCTATGTGTACGACTGCTCCGGCCCCTACACCGATCCGGCAGTGAAGGTGGATGTGCGCAGCGGCCTCCCCGCGCTGCGCGCGCGTTGGATCGAGGAACGCGGCGACACCGAGGTGCTGCCACATCTGTCGTCGGAATACGGCCGTGCGCGTGAAGCCGACAAGAAACTCGACGAACTGCGCTTCAACCTCAAGCGCAAGCCGCGCCGCGCCAAGGCGGGGGCCAATGTCACGCAGATGCACTACGCCCGCCGCGGCATCATCACGCCGGAGATGGAGTTCATCGCGATCCGCGAGAACCTCAACCGCGCCGCCTACATCGAATCGCTCAAGGCCACCGGCCCCACCGGCGAGAAGATGGCCGCCTTCATGGGCCGTCGTCACCCAGGACAGAGCTTCGGCGCCGCGATCCCGGACGTGATCACGCCAGAGTTCGTGCGCGACGAAGTCGCCCGCGGCCGCGCGATCATCCCGAGCAACATCAACCACCCCGAGAGCGAGCCGATGATCATCGGCCGCAACTTCCTCACCAAGATCAACGCCAACATCGGCAACAGCGCGGTGTCCTCGTCGATTCAGGAAGAAGTCGACAAGCTCACGTGGAGCATCCGCTGGGGCGGCGACACGGTGATGGATCTTTCCACCGGCAAGAACATCCACGAAACGCGCGAATGGATCCTGCGCAATTCGCCGGTGCCAATCGGCACGGTGCCGATCTATCAGGCGCTGGAAAAGGTGAACGGCAAGGCCGAAGACCTGACCTGGGAGATCTTCCGCGACACGCTGATCGAGCAGGCCGAGCAGGGTGTCGACTACTTCACGATCCACGCCGGCGTGCTGCTCAAGTACGTGCCGATGACCGCCAACCGCATGACCGGCATCGTCAGCCGTGGCGGCTCGATCATGGCCAAGTGGTGCCTCGCGCATCACAAGGAAAACTTCACCTACACGCACTTCGAAGAGATCTGCGAAATCATGAAGGCCTACGACGTGGCCTTCTCGCTCGGCGACGGCCTGCGCCCCGGCTCGATCTGGGATGCCAACGACGAAGCCCAGCTCGGCGAATTGAAGACGCTCGGCGAACTCACGCAGATTGCGTGGAAGCACGATGTGCAGGTGATGATCGAAGGCCCCGGCCACGTGCCGCAGCAGCTGATCAAGGAGAACATGGACCTGCAGTTGGACTGGTGCGACGAAGCGCCGTTCTACACGCTGGGGCCGCTCACGACCGACATCGCGCCGGGCTACGACCATATCACCAGCGCCATCGGCGCCGCGCAGATCGGCTGGTACGGCTGCGCCATGCTGTGCTACGTCACCCCGAAGGAACACCTCGGCCTGCCGAACAAGGACGACGTGAAGGCCGGCATCATCGCCTACAAGATCGCCGCCCACGCCGCCGATCTCGCAAAGGGCCACCCGGCCAGCCAGATCCGCGACAACGCGATGAGTAAGGCGCGCTTCGAGTTCCGCTGGGAAGACCAGTTCAACCTCGGCCTCGACCCCGACACCGCGCGCAGCTACCACGACGAAACCCTGCCGCAGGAAGGCGCCAAGCTCGCCCACTTCTGCTCGATGTGTGGCCCGCACTTCTGCTCGATGAAGATCACGCAAGACGTGCGCGACTTCGCCGCCGCACAAGGCGTGTCGGAAGAAGATGCGCTGAAGAAGGGCATGGAAGTGAAGTCGGTGGAGTTCGTCAAGACCGGCGCGCAGGTCTATCACAAGGTCTGATTCGGGCCTTCTCTTCAAGCACAAGGGCCGCGTTTGCGGCCCTTGTCGCATTGACTCGGTGACAGCCAAGTATTTGTGATTTCGCTCGCGCCGAACGCGCCCGTCCTGAGCGCTTTACCGCAGTGACGAAGTCCGGGTCGTCAAGCAAAACTTGCCCGCGATCTTGCGGAACAGCGCGGCCAACGCGTTCATCGCGGCGGGGATTGCCACAGCACCGACAAACGGGGAATCCCAGCCGGCGTCATGCCCGCAGCGCAGTGCCAACAATCTGGCGCGTCATGGTCCGCACTGCGGCCTCGATGCCCCCCATACTTGACGGCCTTGGCCGGTACCCCCTCGTCCCGCGAATAGCCCGGCAACACAGGGAAAAGAACGTCAAACTTCGACGCTAAGGCTTGTCGCTCAGCAGCAAAGCAGGGCATCCCGCAGCAGCCGGACGACCCCGCGCAATACTCGATCATCGTCGTCAGCACCCTCGCATTTGAGCTGGGTCACCACAACAGGGTGCAGTCTGTGGTGTGCTGTCACTCAATGGTCGCTGCCTGGCCACTGATCGGTGTCGGGCGGCGGCGCACCGTTTGCAGCCTGTGAACGACCATGAACCCGCGAGCGCAGTCACGATTGCCGCGACGTTTCGTTGCGCTACTGAGGCGGCGCTTCCCCGCGTTTGAGCAGTTGTGGCTGCGCTTCCCGGACAGCGTGTTCGTGATCCGATGTGAATCCGATGGACGCTTTGTCATCGAGGCGATCAACCCGGTGCTGGCTGGCGTGCTCGGTCGGGCCAGTGATGCAGTCGTCGGGCTTGAGCTGGATGCAGTCGTGCCGCCGGACTACCTGGCCGCGACCCTGCAGCACTATCGCGATTGCGTCGCGAGCGGCGAAGCGATGACCTACGAGGAGACGGGCGGCCTGGCGGGCACTGAGCCCCGCTATTGGCAGACGTTGCTGGTGCCCGCCTGCGACGAGTCCGGGCGGGTTGAGTACATCCTTGGTATCTCGCGCGACATCACCGCACTGCGCCGCGCCGAAGCCGCTTTGCGCGACGCGAACGAGGCGCTCGAGCAGCTCGTGGTCGCGCGCACGGCCGAGCTCGAGCACGCCAACCGGCGCCTGACCGAGCTCGCCACCCATGACGAGCTGACGCGCCTCTACAACCGGCGCCACCTGTTCGAGCTGGCCGCGCGGGAGTTCAGCCGCGCGCAGCGCAGCGGGCAGCCGCTGGCCGCACTGATGCTGGATCTGGATCACTTCAAGGAGATCAACGATCGCTTCGGCCATGCAGCGGGCGACGATGTGCTTCGTAGGCTGGCGATCGTGCTGCAAGGCGCCCTGCGGCAAACCGACGTGATCGGCCGCTACGGCGGCGAGGAGTTTCTCGTACTGCTGCCGGACACCGATGCCGCCGAGGCGCACCGGACAGCAGAGCGCCTGCGCGCAGGCTGCGCGGCATGCGCGCACTGCTGGCAAGGTCGCCCGGTCCGCTGCACGCTGAGCATCGGCATTGCCCACTTCGACCCTGCGCGTGACGACCGACTCGATACCTTGCTGCAACGCGCGGACATGGCTTTGCTGCGCGCCAAGGCCGCTGGCCGCGATTGCATAGTGGTCGCTACCTAGCAGCGGTGACGTCGCTGCGTAGGCCGGGCAGCGCCGGCGCGCATCACGCCTCAGGGCAGAGTGCGGCGCCGCAGCGTTGCGCTCCGGCGAGCGCGCGCCTATCAAGAAGCATGGCGCACCGGTGTAATCGGCATGCGCCGGAACGAAGCCTCACACGAGGCGTCCAACACAGGCGGCGGGCAGGGACCCTGCCCCCGCTACGCGAGGCGCCGCCCACCGGCGGAGCGAAAAAACAAGGGGGAAACCGGCATGGACACGCGATCCACCAAGGCAACGCACGACGAAGACCCGATCGGTGATGCCCGCTTCAGTAGCGAGCGACCGACGCTGTTCGGCGATGTCGGCTTCGACGCCGCCTACGCCACCGAAAGCCACCCGGAAGGCCTGCGCTACGGCGAGAAACCGCGCGCACCGGGTGTCGAACCCCACCGGGCGAAGGCCGACCCAGCGCCGGACGCCGATGGCCACGGGGTCATTTCGGTCGGCTGAACCCGCACGCGTCCGCTGCCGCCAAGTGCCGGATGCAAAACGATTTTTATCGATCCGACGGGTTGGATCGGGCTACAATCCGCGCCCTCGCGCAGCGGGCCCGTAGCGCTTCGCGCGCCTGCCGCAATCACATCCGCCAGACCCCGACGAGACGCCCCGATGAGCCTGCCCACCCACCCGCTTGAACTGCTATCCCCCGCGAAAACCGCCGAGATCGGCCGCGAGGCGATCCTGCACGGCGCGGACGCGGTGTACATCGGCGGCCCCTCGTTCGGCGCGCGCCACAACGCCAGCAACACCGTCAGCGAGATCGCCGGGCTGGTGGCCTTCGCGCACCGCTACCGGGCGCGCATCTTCGTCACGCTCAACACCATCCTGCACGACGCAGAGCTGGAGCCTGCTCGCAAGCTGGTGCATGAGCTCTACGACGCCGGCGTCGATGCGCTGATCGTGCAGGACATGGGCCTCCTGGAACTCGACATTCCACCGATCGAGCTGCACGCCTCGACGCAGTGCGACATCCGCACCGTCGAGAAGGCCAAGTTCCTCGCCGAGTCGGGCTTCTCGCAGATCGTGCTGGCGCGCGAGCTGACGATCGAACAGATCGCCGCGGTGCGGGCAGCGGTGCCCGCTGACACGGTGATCGAACACTTCATCCACGGCGCGCTGTGTGTGGCCTTCTCCGGCCAGTGCAACATCAGCCACGCCCACACCGGGCGCAGCGCCAACCGCGGCGACTGCTCGCAAGCCTGCCGCCTGCCCTACACGCTGCAGGACCAGCAAGGCCGCGTGGTGGCCTTCGAGAAGCACCTGCTGTCGATGAAGGACAACAACCAGAGCGCGAACCTCGCGCACCTGATCGCCGCCGGCGTGCGCAGCTTCAAGATCGAAGGGCGCTACAAGGACGCGAGCTACGTCAAGAACATCACCGGCCACTACCGCCGCCTGCTCGATGAGCTGATCGAGGCGCAGCCCGAGCTTGAGCGCAGTTCCAGCGGCCGCACCGAACTCTTCTTCACACCGAACCCGGACAAGACTTTCCACCGCGGCGCGACCGACTACTTCGCAACCGGGCGCAAGGCCGACATCGGCGCCTTCGACACACCAACCTTCGTCGGGCTCTCGCTCGGCACCATCACCCGTGTCGGCAAGGACAGCTTCGAGATCGACGCGCGCGAGCCGCTCGCCAACGGCGACGGGCTCAACTACATGCACAAGCGCGAAGTCGTTGGCCTGCAGGCCAATGTGGTCGAGCAACTCGGTGCCGGCGAGGAAGGCACGCTGTGGCGCGTGTTCCCGAACGAGCCGGTGGCGCAGTTGCCGGGCCTCAAGCCTGGCGTGGCGGTGAACCGCAACCGCGATCACGCCTGGGAACAGGCGCTGCTCAAAAAATCGGCCGAACGCCGCATCGCCGTGTGGGCGCAGTGCGCAGAAACGACCAACGGGCTCGCACTGACGCTGACGGATGAGGACGGCTTCAGCGCCACCGCCGAGGCCGCTTTCGACAAGCAGCCGGCGCAGCACATTGAACGCGCCGAGACGACGCTGCGCGAGCACCTCGCCAAATTCGGCGCCACCGAATTCGCGCTGCAGGAACTCACGCTAACGTGGTCGGCACCGCTGTTTGTGCCAGCCTCGATCGCCAACGCGCTGCGCCGCGAGGCCGCCGAGCGCCTGATGGCCGCGCGCCTGGCCGGCTGGCAGCGTCCGCTGCGCCGGCCGGAAGTGGAACCGCCGGTGCCCTACCCGGAGGAGACGCTATCCTTCCTCGCCAACGTCTACAACCAGGCGGCGCGCGACTTCTACACCCGCCACGGCGTCAAGCTGATCGCCGCGGCCTACGAAGCACACGAAGAAGCCGGCGAAGTGCCGCTGATGATCACCAAGCACTGCCTGCGCTTCTCCTTCAACCTGTGCCCCAAGCAGGCCAAGGGCGTGCAAGGCGTGCAGGGTCAGGTACGTGCCGAGCCGATGACGCTGGTAAATGGCAACGAACGCTTCACCTTGAAGTTCGACTGCAAGCCCTGCGAGATGCATGTGATCGGCAAGGCTAAGAAGCACATCCTGCAAAGCCCGCCGCCCTCGCTGGTGCCGGCCAGCGCAAAGCTCACCTTCTACAAGCGCCGTGCCGACGCGCCAACGCCGCCCTGATATCCACTCGTCGCTGCTGCTTGGGTCCGGTAAGCAGATCGGCCTGGACCGAAACTCGCGGATCGAGCGGCCACCGAGCGCCCGTCGCGCCGGGCAACTTGCAGGCAAATGCCAAGACCCTCAGGCGGGCCGCAGATCGTGGTCAAACTGCGTGCGCCAGCACGGCCGCCACGTCGGACATGGGCCCGTAAAACGCGAGGTGGTGCAGAACGATCAGTTGGGATGCGACTGCCTTGATGAGATCGGCACAAGGCAGGCGTGAAGCGCATGGGTCATCGAACCAGCATCCGGCTGATGCTCGGCCGGATGATGAAACGAAAGCGCGCGATTTTAATGCCTGGCTCGACAGCGTGCGAGACTTCGTGCAGCGGCGACACGCTGAGCTTGGCCCGGCGTCGCCGGCGAGGCTCTAGAACAACTCGACCTCGGTTGCGGCCCTTGCGCCGAGCTTGAAGTAGCCGACGTCCTGCGCCAGGGCTTGCGCGATATGGCCGATCCGGTCGCTGGTGACGGAGACGCTTTCCGACGCCTCGGCGTTTTCGGCCGCCATCTGCGCGATCTGTTCGACCTTGGTGGCGATGTCGTGGATGTTGGCCCGCTGTTCCGACAGCGCGGTATGAATGCGGCTGACCTGATCGCACACGCCAAGGGATTCCTGCTTGAGCGCATCCATCGCCAGGCGCGCATCCTCGGCCATCGCCGCGCTGGTTTCAACGCGCTCGACACCCCGCGAGATGGTGCTGACGACTTCGCCCGTGACAGCATGGACGTCGGCGATCATCTGCGCGATCGACACCGTCGCCCCACTGGTGCGCTCGGCCAGCTTGCGCACCTCGTCGGCCACCACGGCGAAGCCACGGCCCGATTCGCCGGCGCGCGCGGCCTCGATCGCCGCATTCAGGGCCAGCAGGTTGGTCTGGTCGGCAATCGCACGGATCGTGGTGACGATGCCGGCGATGTCCTGCGCCCGCGCATCCAGCCGAGTAACCTGGCTGGCGGCCTCCTGCACGGTGCGCGCCACCTCCTCGACTTCCTGCCGCACGAAGGAGATGATCTGGCTCGACTCCACCGCCGAGTGCCCCATGCTGCGCACATGGGTGTTGGCCTCACCCGCATCGGCCGCAATTTGCTCGGCGCTGGTTGAAAGCTGTTCCACGTTGGCCGCAATCGCGGCGGCAGCCTCACTCTGCCGCACAGCGTTGGAGGCCAGCGCATGCGCCTTGTGCTGCAACTCTCCGGCCCCGGTGCGCATCTGCACGGCCTGGCCGCGCAGGCTGCTTGCCACATCGGTCCAGCGCGCCCGCATCACCGCAAGCTGGGCCATCAGGCTCTCGGTGTCGCCGGGGCGTACCTCGATCGTGTGCGTCAGATCGCCCTGAGCGAGATAGCCCGCGAGCTTCGCACCATGCACCGGCTCCGCCCCGATCAAGCGGTAGATCAGGCCCACCAGCTTCCACGCCACACCGCTGACCACCGCACAAATCAGCAGCGCCAGCCCGACCGCACCCCACAGGGTGCGATCGATCGCGTTCTGCACCCGCACGCGGGTTTCGTCCCGCAAAGCATTGATGTGGGTACTCAGCCTATCGACCGCCGCCTGCGCCGCCTCAGTCCGCTTATCGAAACCGTCAGCCCCCTTCATGACCTGATTGCCAGCCTCGCGACCGCCTTTGTAGGCCTCGACCATGCGCAAACCCACCTCACGCAGCAGATCGACCTCGCGCGACAGCGCATCGATGTCGGCGCTGAAGGCGGGCGCAAGTGCAGCCAGCTTGGCGAGCGATGCGCGCGCGGCGCGATAGGCTTTTTCGGCATCCGCCACGCCATCCTGCTCGCCGGTGGCCGATGCGTCGGTGAGGAACTGCTGCACCTGCACGATCTGCAACTTGGTCTGCGCCAACTGCTCGACCATCACGTTGGTAACGCTGTGCTCGTACTCACTTTGCGCACGCAGGGCACTGAGTTGCAGCACGACAACGGTGGCCAGTACCACGACAAGTGCGATGGTGATACCCACGAAAGCGAGCATGAGGGGGCGAATCTTTTTCATCAGGGGCTTTCGCTTACGGAATGGGCCGGTTCGGACGCTGAGTCACTGCAATGAATACCAGATTACGGCAGCGAATGGCATCTCTAAAGCTCAACCGCGCTGGCCAGATGCGATAACCTTGGGCCCGAGCCGCCGCCAGGGCAGCTCGCAACACGTCAGGAGCCTCGTCTTGTCCTCCCGTATCCCCAACGCGCTGACCATCGCCGGCATCGACCCCTCCGGCGGCGCCGGCATCTATGCCGACCTGAAGGCCTTTTCCGCGCTCGGCGCCTACGGCTGCGGTGTCGTGGCCGCACTGACGGCGCAGAACACCCAGGCAGTCACCGGGGTGCACACGCCGCCCACCGATTTCCTCCGCCTGCAGATCGACACCCTGTTCGCCGACGTACGCATCGACTCGGTCAAACTCGGCATGCTCGGCACCGCCGACATCGTCGCGACGGTGGCCGACCGGCTGGCACATCACGCAGCGAAGTTCGTGGTTTGCGACCCGGTGATGGTTGCCAAGAGCGGCGATCATCTGCTGGCGAAGTCCGCCGTGGCCATGCTCAAGGAAGCCCTGCTGCCGCAGAGCTTCATGATCACCCCCAACCTGCCCGAAGCCGGCGTGCTGCTGGATCAGCGCGCGCCCGAATCGGTCAAGGAGATGTACCGCGCCGCCGAGCGCCTGCGTGAGCTACTGCCGCATTCCAGCGAGCGCTGGGTGCTGCTCAAGGGCGGCCACCTGCCTGGCGGCGAGTTGATGGATCTGCTGTTCGACGGCGACCGCATGGTCGAGATGCCGGGCCAGCGCATCGAAACCAAGAACACCCACGGCACCGGATGCACCTTGTCTTCGGCAATCGCCGCGCTGCTGCCGCAAACGGCCGACCAGTTCCAGCCAGTGGAAGCGGCGGTCCGCCACGCCCGCGAATGGCTGCTGCGCGCGATCGCCGCGTCGGGAGAGCTGGATGTTGGCAAAGGTCACGGGCCTGTGCATCACTTCCACGCACTCTGGAAACGCTGATCCACGGCTGGACCTTGCCGGGAACCCCCGGCGAGAATGGCTGTCTGGGCGTACGCCGCCCGAACAGACAAGAACGAGATGCCCACATTGAAACAACTTCGCACGCGTCTGCGCCCCTGGCGCCTGCCCGTCGCCTTTGTTCTGGCGCTAGCCCTGCTGATCGGCTGGATGCTCAGCCGCGGCAAGGAAGTCGAACTACGCAGCGCGACGCGGCAGGCCATCGCGCAAACCCTGATTGCGACCGGCCGGGTCGAAACGCCCGCCCAGGTGCAGTTGTGCCTACCGGTGGCGGGCATCGTCGAAACCCTGGCCGCGAAGGAGGGTAGCGTCGTCAAGCAAGGCGCGCTGCTGATGGCGCTGCGCGCCGATGAAGCCCGCGCCAGCCTGGCCGCCGCCGAAGCGGCGGTGGTCGAGGCGCGTGCGCGGCTTCGGCAGGTGGAACAGGTGGCCGCCCCGGTAAGTAGCCAGCAGCAGCGGCAGGCGGAAGAAAACCTGCGCGTCGCGCAACTGGAATATCAACGGATTGCAGCAATGATTGCGCAGGGCTTCGTCTCACCGAGCCGGCGCGACGAAGCCCTGCGCATTCTGCAGAACGCCGAGGCTGCACTGGCCGCCGCGCGCAGCCAGGCCGCGGCGAACCAGCCCGCCGGTAGCGAGATGGCCGCCGCTGCAAGCCGGCTAATGCAGGCCGAAGCCAACCTGCGCGCTGCCCGCGCCCGCATGGCCAACCATGAACTGCGCGCACCGGCCGATGGGACCGTGCTGTCGCGCGAGGTGAACGTGGGCGACATCACGCAGGCCGGCCGGGTGCTGATGCGCTTTGCTGCCGGCGGTACCCTGCGCTGTCGGAGGCGCGCGTACTGGC
>JAJZLD010000384.1 GCA_021803785.1 Pseudomonadota bacterium
AAGCGGCATAGGGCCAAGCGCGAGAGCTATCAGCGCAAGATTCGTAGCCTGAAGTTGCAGGAGATGGCGAATGCGGGTGAGTCGGGCGGCAGCCTCGACGAGGTGCGCATCGACCCGGCCGAATATCCGGCACTGCTCAAGCGTGTTTATGCCGAAGAGAAGATCCCGAACAAGCCGCGCAACGTCGTGGGGATGCAGAAGGATGTTCCCGTCGCTGACATGGAGCGGATGCTGATGAGTGTTGCCAACGTCGGCGACGCCGATGTGCGCGCACTGGCGCAGGAGCGTGCGAACCAGGTCAAGGCTTGGTTGGTCGAAACCGGAAAGGTGCCCGTCGAGCGCGTGTTCGTTCTGGCGCCAAAGGTGGGAGAAGACAAGGACAAGAGCGACGCGAAAGCTGCCACAAGCGCCAGTCGCGTCGATTTTTCACTGCGCTGACCCAATCGGTCTGGCGCGATTATCGGCTGACGGAGCAACTCACGCCCATGACGCAAGCCCTTGGCGCGGAAGCGCTGGACCAATTGTTCAACGCTGCACGCACGCACAGCAAATGGCTCAACAAATCAGTTGAGCCCGCGTTACTGCACCGACTTTACGATCTGCTGAAGATGGCGCCGACGTCGGCCAACTGTTCGCCGGCACGCATTGTCTTTGTCACCTCGCCGGAAGCCAAGGCGCGTCTCGCCCCAGCGCTTGATGACGGAAACCGCGCAAAGACGATAGCGGCGCCGGTGACGGCGATCATCGGTTACGACCTGCAGTTCTACGACCGCCTCGACTTTCTGTTTCCGCATACCGACGCAAGGTCCTGGTTCGCGGGCAATGACGCCAAGATCCAGACCACGGCCTTCCGCAATGGCAGCCTCCAGGGCGCTTACCTGATTCTTGCCGCCCGTGCCTTGGGCCTCGATTGCGGGCCGATGTCCGGCTTCAACAATGCGATGGTCGATGCCGAGTTCTTCGCCGGCACCGCCATCAAGAGCAACTTCCTCTGCAACCTTGGTTACGGTGACGCGAGTGCGCTGCATGCGCGCAGCCCGCGCTTGCCCTTCGACCAGGCATGCAGCATCGTCTGAGGCGCACCATGGCAATCCCAAAACTCACCGAGGCCGAGCGTGCAGCGCTGGTGTCACTGAACGGGTGGGCGCACGACGCCAGCCGTGATGCGCTGGTAAAGCGCTTCAAGTTCAGGGACTTCAGCGAGGCCTGGGGATTCATGAATCGCGTGGCGCTGCTGGCAGAGAAGCACGACCATCATCCCGAGTGGAGCAACGTCTACAACCGCGTCGAGATCTTGCTGACGACACACGACGCAGGCGGTTTGTCGGCGCGCGATGTGGCGATGGCGAAGGCGATTGACGCCTTGTAACCCGCGTTGGCCGAGAACAAAAAAAGGGCACCCGCGGGTGCCCTTTTTGTTGTGGTGATTGACCGACCTCAGGCGGCGGCGAGCGCTTGCTCCAGATCGGCGATCAGGTCGTCGATATGCTCGATACCGATCGAAAGGCGCACCGTATCCAGCGTTACGCCCGCTTTCTCAAGTTCCGCCGGCGAGAGTTGGCGGTGCGTGGTGGAGGCCGGGTGGCAGGCAAGCGACTTCGCGTCGCCGATGTTAACCAGGCGGGTGAATAGCTTCAGCGCATCCTGGAAGCGTGCGCCTCCTTCCAGGCCACCCTCGACGCCGAAGGTCAGGATGCCGGACGGCCGGCCACCCATGTACTTCTGCGCCAGCGCATGGTCCGGGTGGTCGGCAAGCCCAGCGTAATTCACCCACTTCACCTTCGCATGGCCCTTCAGGTATTCGGCGATCTTGCGGGTGTTCGCTGTGATGCGATCCATCCGCAGTGCGAGCGTTTCGATGCCCTGCAGGATCATGAAGGCGTTGAAAGGGGAGATCGCGGCACCCATGTTTCGCAGCGGCACCACGCGTGCGCGGCCGATGTAGGCGGCCGGGCCGAGTGCCTCGGTGTAGACCACGCCGTGGTAGGACACATCCGGCTCGTTGAGGCGGCGGAAGCGCGCCTTGTGATCCGCCCAAGGAAACTTGCCCGAGTCGACGATCGCCCCGCCGATCGAGTTGCCATGACCACCGAGGTACTTCGTCAGGGAGTGCACCACGATGTCCGCGCCGAATTCGATCGGCCGCAGCAGGTAGGGCGAGGGCACGGTATTGTCGACGATCAGCGGCACCCCGTGGCGGTGCGCGATGGCAGCGATGGCTTCGATGTCGGTGATGTTGCCGAGCGGGTTGCCGATCGATTCAACATAGACCGCCTTGGTCCGCTCATCGATCAATGCTTCAAAGCTCGCCGGGTCACGGTAGTCCGCAAAGCGTACGTTGATGCCGTACTGCGGCAGCGTATGGGCGAACAAGTTGTAGGTGCCACCGTAGAGCGTGGCGGCTGATACGATGTTGTCGCCGGCCTCGGCGATCGTCTGGATCGCGTAGGTGATCGCCGCCTGGCCGGAAGCCAGTGCCAGCGCGGCGATGCCGCCTTCGAGCGCGGCCACGCGCTTTTCCAGCACATCCTGAGTCGGATTCATGATCCGCGTGTAGATGTTGCCCGGCACCTTCAGGTCGAACAGATCGGCGCCATGCTGGGTATCGTCGAAGGCGTAGGCCACCGTCTGGTAGAGCGGCACCGCGACTGCGCGCGTGGTCGGGTCGGGCGAGTAGCCGGCATGTACCGCAAGCGTTTCGAGCTTCATCTTTTTGGTCTCCGGGTCACAAAAACAAGCCTACGAGTATAGCGGCGGCTATTGCGAAATCTTGCAATGCATATCGTCTGCTGCCGCCATTCTGGCGTCGCTGTCGTCAACTTGAATAAATACATGGGCTTGTATAAAATCACCGGTTCCCTTGCTCCACCGGTTTCGCATGCCGGGGGGCTGTGATTCACGCAAACCGCAAGGAGCATCCAT
>JAJZLD010000385.1 GCA_021803785.1 Pseudomonadota bacterium
TCGGTGCAGACGGCGTGCTGAAGGAAGTGAGCTTCACACCCGGTCTGTCGAATTGGGAGTTCACCGAAGTCACGAGCGGACTCGCGAAGGGCGATCGCATTGTGACCTCACTGGATCGGGCCGGCGTGAAGGCGGGAGCGAAGGCGGAAGTTGAGGTGGTGAAGAAATGATGCGGCGTCCTCACGACGCGACGGACCGACGTCGAGCCTCCCGCTGCCCGTCCCACGCGACAGGAATTGCCGTGCGAAGCCATGCGCCGATTGTTCAGTTGCGCTACACACGCAGCCGCCCCACCCGGCAAATCGACAATCCTCGGCATCCTCATCCCCGAATGCCTGCCATGGAATATCTACCCCACTACGCTGCCACAATCGATAAGGTCATCGCTCACTCCGCGCCTCTCCCTGAAGTCGAGGCCATCCTGCTCGCGGGTTCGATTGCCCACGGTTTCGCCCGCCACCTTAGCCGGCGAACACAGACTCCTTCGCTCTTACATCACTGGGTGGGCCAGGATCCAGATCGCCTGACCATGATCAAAACCGACCGAGACTGGCCGCAACCGTGGCCGGCGCAGTTCATGCAGGACAGCGAGTTGAACTGGCGCCACGGCTTCACGCCCGTCGACGATCTTTAGGCCCGAAAGCACCCACCATGCAGCCGCCACCCACCCCGCTGATCAGCCTCTCTGCCATCACCCGCCGCTTCACCGTCGGTGACGAGACGGTGCAGGCGCTGCGGGGGCTGGACCTCAGCATCGCACGGGGCGAGTACATCGCGATCATGGGCCCGTCGGGCTCGGGCAAGTCGACGCTGCTGAACGTGCTGGGCCTGCTGGATCGACCGGACAGCGGGCACTACCTGCTCGATGGCCGTGACGTGACCGGGCTGGATGACGACGCGCTGGCGCGAGCGCGGCGCGAGCAGATCGGCTTCGTGTTCCAGTCCTTCCACCTCGTGCCGCGGCTATCAGCGCGTGAGAACATCGAATTGCCGATGGTGCTGGCCGGCATTGATCCGGCGGAGCGGGCCGAGCGCGTCGAGGTGCTGCTGCGCGACTACGGCCTTACGCCGCGCGCCGACCACCGGCCGAACCAGCTCTCCGGCGGGCAGTGCCAGCGGGTGGCGATTGCCCGCGCGATGGCGATGCGGCCCTCGCTGATCCTCGCCGATGAGCCGACCGGCAACCTCGACCGCCACACCGGGCAGGACGTGATCGCCCTGCTCGAAGGCCTGCAGGCTGCAGGTGCCACGCTGATCGTCGTGACCCACGACCCGGAACTCGGCCACCGCGCGCATCGCCAGTTGCACATGGTCGATGGCGAGATCGTTCAGGATGGGAACTGAGATGAGACAGCCCCCACGCTCACTTCACCGCACCAGCGCCGGCTTTGCACAGCCGGCTCGTTCCGCGAGTGCGAAGCAGTGCTTCGCGAAGTCCTCGCTCCACCCCCCGAGGGGGCGCCTCAGCGCCTTCGGGCGGCCGGGCGGCGCTGAGATGAAACGCCCCCCACGCTCGCTGCGTTCGCTGCCCCCAAAGGGGGCGCCTCAGCGCCTTCGGGCGGCCGGGCGGCGCTGAGATGCGCAACGCCGATCTGCTGCAGTACGCCGCGCGCGTGGTGCGCGGCGGTGTGGTGCGGACCACGCTCGTGCTGCTGGCGCTGGGCATCGGCGTGGCGGCGGTGGTGCTGGTCAGCGCGCTGGGTGAGGGCGCGCGGCGTTATGTGGCCGACCAGTTCGGCGCACTCGGCACGAATCTGGTGATCGTGCTACCGGGGCGCTCGGAAACCGCCGGCGCCGGGCCTGCGATCGCCAGCGGCGAAACGACCCGCGACATCACGCTGGACGACGCGCTGGCTCTCTCGCGCAGCCTCGCGGTACGCCGCCTTGCGCCGCTGATCGTCGGCCTTGGCGCGGTGCGGGCGGCCGACGGCGCGGATGCCCGCGTGCGCGAAGGGCCGGTGCTTGGATCGACCTCGAACTTCCTCGCAGTGCGCAACATGACGCTCGCGCAAGGCGTGTTCCTTCCCGCGGGCGATCCGCACCATGCACAACCGGTTTGCGTGATCGGGCGCGACCTTGCCAAGGAGCTATTCGGCACCCGCAGCGCGCTGGGCCTGTGGTTGCGCATCGGCGACCGGCGGTTTCGCGTGATTGGCGTGCTCGGCAAACAAGGCACCTCGCTGGGGTTCAACACCGACGAAGTGGTGATCGTGCCGGTGGCGGCCGCGCAAGCGCTGTTCAACACCGAGGGCCTGTTTCGCGTGCTGGTCGAAGCCAAACATCGCGATCAGGTGCCGCAAGCCAAGGCCGATGCCGAAGCGATCCTGATGCAGCGGCACGAAGGCGAGCGCGATGTCACGGTAATCACGCAGGATGCGGTGCTGGCGACCTTCGACCGCATCCTCGGCACGCTGACGCTGGCGATCGGCGGCCTTGCGGCGATCAGCCTCGCGGTCGCGGGCATCCTGGTGATGAACGTGATGCTGATTTCGGTGGCGCAGCGGCGCAGCGAGATCGGGCTGCTGAAAGCGCTCGGCGCCACCGCAGCGGAGATCCGCCACATCTTCTTCAGCGAAGCGGTGCTGCTCGCGCTGGGCGGCGCGGCAGCGGGTGTGGCGGTGGGGCTACTGGGTCAGCAAGGGCTGGCTGCGGCCTTCCCGAACATTCCTTTCTCGGCACCCTGGTGGGCGCTGATTGCCGCGCCGGTCACAGCTGTCGTCACCGCCGTCGTGTTCACCGTGATGCCCGCGCGCCGCGCAGCGATGTTCGATCCGGTGTCGCGGCCGCCCTGCAGCAAATTGATCACCCCGTCGGGCAGACCAGCCTCCCGCCACAGCGCAACCGTGCGCTGCGCCACCGCCGGCGCGAGCTCGGAAGGTTTGAAGACCACCGTATTG
>JAJZLD010000386.1 GCA_021803785.1 Pseudomonadota bacterium
ACTGCCATTGCTGCGTGCTTTGCGTCGAGAACATCATCGACTCCTTGCAGCGCGGGCGATCGGCACCGATCGCGTGGTAGTCGCCGTAGAAGTCGTGGAAGGCGGCGTGCGGCAGCCAGGCTTCGTCGAAGTGCAGGGTGTCGATCTTGCCATCGAGCTCCTGCTTGATCTCCTCGACGTTGTAGAGCACGCCATCGTAGGTGCTCTGCGTGATCGTCAGCACCCGCGGCTTGGCGTTCTTGTCGGTGATGAACGGGTTTTTCGCGATCTTCTTCTGGATGTTCTCCCAGCTGAATTCGCTCTTCGGGATCGGACCAATGATGCCGAAGTGGTTGCGCGTCGGCATCAGGAAGACCGGAATCGCGCCGGTCATGATGATCGAGTGCAGGATCGACTTGTGGCAGTTGCGGTCCACCACCACGATGTCGCCCGGCGCCACGGTCGAGTTCCACACGATCTTGTTCGAGGTGGACGTGCCGTTGGTGACGAAGAACAGGTGGTCGGAATTGAAGATGCGCGCGGCGTTACGTTCCGACGCGGCGACCGGGCCGGTGTGGTCGAGCAACTGGCCCAGTTCATCCACCGCGTTGCAGACGTCGGCGCGCAGCATGTTCTCACCGAAGAACTGGTGGAACATCCGGCCGACCGGGCTTTTCAGGAAGGCCACGCCGCCCGAGTGCCCCGGGCAGTGCCAGGAATACGAACCGTCCGCCGCGTAGTGCACCAGCGCACGGAAGAAAGGCGGCGGCAGGCTGTCGAGGTAGGCGCGGGCCTCGCGCACGACGTAGCGTGCGATGAATTCCGGCGTGTCCTCGAACATATGGATGAAGCCGTGCAACTCGCGCAGCACATCATTCGGGATGTGGCGGCTGGTGCGCGTCTCACCGTGCAGGAAGATCGGGATATCCGGGTTGCGGAAGCGGATTTCCTCTACGAAGGCACGCAGTTCGCCGATCGTCTCTTCAGCCTCGTCCGAGGTCAGCTCCTCATCATCCACCGACAGGATGAAGCCCGACCCGCGGCTCTGCTGCTGTGCGAAGGAGGTCAGGTCGCCGTAACTGGTGACGCCCAGCACTTCCATGCCTTCTTTCTCGATCGCCTCCGCCAATGCACGGATACCGAGGCCCGAGGCGTTTTCCGAACGGAAGTCCTCGTCGATGATGATGATCGGGAAATCAAAACGCATGGCGGATTCTCCGCGAAGCCAAAAGAGAAAAACGGGGCCGGTGCGGTGGCACCCCCCGTCGGAAAGGCGCGAATGATAACAGCGTCAGGCTTCAGCGGAAGTGGCTTGGCACAGCTTGTGTCGCAGATGCGGAAAACCGTGTCGTGGCCATCATGAAAAGGCTTTCCGATCAAGTGCTTGCGGTGTTCGCCTGCAGGCTGCCATTTGAGCTGCATCTGATCCAAAACAAACGGCCCTGCAGATTTGCAGGGCCGTTTTGGGTGCGCAAGCGCGGGTTCAGATCTTCGGCAGCGTCACGCCGGTCTGGCCCAGGTACTTGCCGCCGCGATCCTTATACGAGGTTTCGCAGATCTCGTCGGACTCGAAGAACAGCATCTGTGCGACGCCCTCGTTGGCGTAAATCTTCGCCGGCAGCGGCGTGGTGTTCGAGAACTCCAGCGTCACATGGCCTTCCCACTCGGGCTCGAGCGGGGTCACGTTCACGATGATGCCGCAGCGCGCGTAGGTACTCTTGCCCAGGCACACCGTCAGCACCGAGCGCGGAATGCGGAAGTACTCCACCGTGCGGGCCAGCGCAAACGAGTTCGGCGGGATGATGCAGTAGTCACCGGTGAAGTCCACGAAGGTCTTGTCGTCGAACGCCTTGGGGTCAACGATCGTCGAGTTGATGTTCGTGAACACCTTGAATTCGTTGGCCACGCGCACGTCGTAGCCGTAGCTTGAGGTGCCGTACGAGACAATTTTGTTGCCATTGACCGAACGCACCAGTTCGGGCGCAAACGGCTCGATCATGCCGTGCTGTTCCGCCATGCGGCGGATCCACTTGTCGGATTTGATGCTCACGGTTCGAGCTTCCAGCGAAAATTTAAACTCGCCATTGTACCTCTCCGCCCCGATTTCGTAATGCGTGTGCCGGCAAAGTACTGGCCACCGGGCAACTGCAGCTGTGTTTCGTGTGTTGCTACGAACCGCTCCACTCATTGAGACCGGGCGTGTCTGTCGTTTCTTTCCGCCTGCAGCGCTTTGGAGGCTGCGCCGCAGCACTGCACTCGATCGCCATTACTTGGCAGATTCTCAGCACGGCCTTGACGGCGGTCGAACTGCCAGACTCCTGTGACGGCGTAGTGTTGGAGTCAATCAGCGGTTGACTCAGGCGTTCCTCAATCGGGGTGACCTGTATTCCGGCGACGCGCCTCCCGTCGGATATCTCGAGCGCTAGCGTACTGTCGGTCTGCCGCGCGAGATGAAACTCCTTGTTTGCTTTAGCAAGCTCGACCGCTTTCCGATAGACGTTCTCTGCGCGTGCGTTAAGCTTCACCGTCGCTGAGTCGTAGCCGGTACCTTGTTCGTTTTCGGCCTCGCCCGCCATTTGGCGAATCACGCCGACGGCCTTCTTTGCGACAAACACCCATTGGGCCTGGGCGACGCCAGCGGAGCATAACAGTACGACCAACGCCGTGGCGACGAAACGAGAGATCCCCTGCATTGCCCAACTCACTCGTGTTGTCCAGCCGTGATTCACCGACTGAGCTTCACCGATGACCAACCGTGTAAAGTCGGAACTGGATTCCCTCAGAAGGGCGTTTCATGATTGAACTGCACTACTACCCGAGCAACGCGAGCCTGGCACCGCACATGCTGCTGGAAGAGATGGGCCTGCCGTATGCGTTGCGCCTGGTTGATCGCGGCCAGGCGGTCCTCG
>JAJZLD010000387.1 GCA_021803785.1 Pseudomonadota bacterium
CGGAACGAAGGTGCCGGTCCGCACCAAGGCCAAGTTGAAACTCGCCGCATCCGAACACATGACAAAACTCGAGCAATCACCTGAATGGGCCAAAAGCTTCTTCCAAGATCCCCGTGTCAAATATGCCGCTTGAAAAACTTCATACTTCATCCAGCCGGATCAATATTGCCGCATCGCTGGCAGCCTGAGGGCTGATCGTACCCACCTCAGCCGCGTCAAGATGGGTTTGGCGGACGCTTACCCCGGGTCAGCGCTTCACGATCACAAGGCCCTTCTGGGCCGAGAAATAGGCTGCCAGATCGGCGACATCCTCTTTCGAGAGTGGCGCTGCCATGCCCATCATGATCGGGTTCTTCCGTTTGCCGGCCTTGTAGTCGGTCAGCGCGCGCACGATGTAGTCCTCATGCTGTCCAGCCAGCTTCGGAAAATCGGGCGAGGCGGAGTTTCCGTCGGCGCCGTGGCAAGCCGCACAGACGGTGGACTTCTCCTTGCCCTTCACTGGATCGCCTGCTTGAGCCAACGGCATGGCCAGCAGCGCAAGGAGCGCCAGCGGCAGAATCTTCATGTCGGCCCTCCTCATTTCTGTGCCCCAAAGTAGGCTGCAATGTCGGCCATATCCTGCTCCGATAGAGGCGCAACCTGCCCTGTCATCGTCGGATGGCTGCGCTCGCCATTCTTGTACGACTGCAGTGCGCGCAGGATATATTCTGGATGTTGCCCACCCAGCTTGGGGACGTGATAGACGCTCGGAAAAGTGGTTTTGTAGTCCGGAATACCGTGGCAACCGATGCACATCGCAACCTTCTTGCGACCGGCTTCGGGATTGCCCTGTACAGCGAGGGCTGCGCCGCTGGCAAACAGCAACGCAATGACCAACAGCCCCTTCATTCTTTTCATGAGTCCCCTCTGATGGCGTGGATTGGGAGGCGTTGAAGCGGACTGATTCTATGTCGCGGTGTTTTCGGGCGTCAAAGCACCTTTTCAAGACCCTGCTTTGAGCAGGGTCAATGCGCATGTTTGTTGCGCAGGCAGACGTTACGCCGCATGATGCCGACTCTGTCTTAAGCCTTAGCCAAATCATGAGCCTTCGATTCCAGGGATCCGATCAGTACGTCGCCACCGCAGACCTGATGCTGGCAGTCAACGCCGCGATTCAGCTTCAGCGCCCGCTGCTGATCAAAGGTGAGCCGGGCACCGGCAAGACCATGCTCGCTGAAGAAGTCGCCGGCGCGCTGGGCCTGCCGCTATATCAATGGCACATTAAATCCACCACCAAGGCCCAGCAGGGTTTGTACGAGTACGACGCGGTATCACGCCTGCGCGACTCGCAACTCGGCGACGACCGCGTCAAGGACATTGGTAACTACATCGTCCAGGGCGTGCTGTGGAAAGCATTTACGCATGACGGGCCATCGGTGGTGCTGATCGACGAGATTGACAAGGCCGACATCGAATTCCCGAACGATCTGCTACGCGAACTCGACCGCATGGAGTTCCATGTTTACGAGACCCAGCAGACGATACGCGCGCGCCACAGGCCAATCCTGTTCATCACCTCCAATAACGAAAAGGAACTGCCGGACGCGTTCTTGCGCCGCTGCTTCTTCCACTACATCAAATTTCCGGACAAGGAAACGATGGAAAAGATCATCGGTGTGCACTTCCCCGATATCCACGAAAAGCTGCTGCGCGCCGCCCTCGAAGTATTCTTCGAGTTGCGCGAGGTACCGGGGCTTAAGAAGAAACCGACCACGTCCGAGTTGCTCGACTGGCTGCGCCTTCTGGCCGCAGAGGAGATCCCGGCCGAGAGCCTGCGTGCTGCGAGCAACAAGCCGGTGGTGCCACCGTTAGCCGGCGCACTGCTGAAGAACGAGCAGGACATCGCACTGTTCGAACGTCTCGTTGCGATGGCCAAGCACAACCGCTGAACTGCACAGCACGCATCAGCCATGCTGACCGACTTCTTCCTTCACTTGAAGGCTAGCCAGATCCCGGTCTCCACGAAGGAGTTCCTGACGCTGCTCGAAGCACTGCAGGCGGGCGTGATCGGGCCGAGCATCGATGACTTCTACATCCTCGCCCGCGCGACGCTGGTCAAGGACGAGAGTCACTACGACAAGTTCGACCGCGCCTTCGGCAACTTCTTTAAAGGCATTACGGAACTCCCGGGCCTCGAAGCCGACATCCCCGAAGACTGGCTGCGGCGAGCGGTGCAACGCATGCTCAGCCCTGAGGAGAAGGCGCGCCTCGAGAAGCTTGGCTGGGACAAGCTGATGGAGGAATTCAAGCAGCGCCTGCAGGAGCAGAAAGAGCACCACGCCGGTGGCAACAAGTGGATAGGCACCGGCGGCAGCTCGCCCTTCGGCGCGCACGGCTATCACCCTGAAGGGATTCGCGTTGGCCCAGAATCCGCTGGCAACCGCACGGCGGTCAAGGTGTGGGATCAGCGGCAGTACCGGAATCTCGATGATTCGGTTGAGCTCGGTACGCGCAACATCAAGGTGGCGCTGCGCCGCCTGCGCCGCTTTGCGCGCGAGGGCGCACAAGACGAACTGGATCTCGACGGCACGATCGCCGCCACAGCGCGCAACGCTGGCTGGCTTGACCTGAAAATGCGGCCAGAGCGCCACAACGCCGTCAAGGTGCTGATGTTCTTCGACGTCGGCGGCTCCATGGACGACCACATCAAGGTCTGCGAAGAACTATTCTCGGCGGTACGCGGCGAGTTCAAGCACCTTGAGTACTTCTATTTCCACAACTGCGTCTACGAATCGGTGTGGCGAGACAACCAGCGCCGTTTCGCGACCAAGCGCCCATTGCAGGATGTTCTGCACACCTACGGGCCGGACTACAAACTG